>JAFUJN010000078.1 GCA_017468095.1 Clostridia bacterium | reverse complement strand
TGGCAGATTATCCCGAACACTCAGGAAGCGATTATCGATGAAGATACTTGGAACCGGGTTCAGGAATTAAAGAAACACAGAAGGAGAAACACCGTGACGGGAAGAACGAGTTTATTTTCAGGACTTGCATATTGTGCAGACTGCGGCTCGAAACTCTATTTTTGTGCTTCAAAAAGCATTGATAAAGATGCCGAATTTTTCAGATGTTCACAATATAAGGATAACAGAGGCAAATGCACCATACACTTTATCCGAAATGTTGTGCTTGAAGAATTGGTTTTGACTGCAATAAGGAATGTAGCTGAATACATAAGTCAGTTCGAGCCAGTGTTCCTTTACTTATTTGCAAAGCAGCATAAATTGAGTAAACAACACAATTTGAAGATAGCAAAGCAAAATCTTGAACAGTCTAAAAATCGTATTACAGAGATTGACCGTGTACTTACAAAACTTTATGAGGACAATGCACTTGGGAAAATATCTGATGCGCGATTTGAAAGATTATCATCGACTTATGAGCTTGAGCAAAAGGAACTCAATGACTCAATATCAAAAGCGGAGCAGGATATTGAAAATGCTGAACAAGAGAATGTTGATTTGAAAGTTTTTCTGCAAACAATAAGACAATGTACTGATTTAAAAGAACTTACACCAACTATCGTAAACACCCTGATAAAAAGAATAGATGTCCATAACCCCGATGAAAAATTCAAACATCGTAGAGTTAAAATAGACATCTACTTTACGGCAGTAGGACTAATCAGCATACCTGACGAAAAAGAATTACTTGCTTTAATGGATGAAATACGCAATGAAAAAAGTGCGTAAAATGGACTAAGCGGTGCAACCGCAATAGTTACACCGCTTATTTTTTATGTCCTTAGCAACCCGACGCTTTTAAAGACAGGTTTTTAATTTCACATCATTTCATATCTTGCCGTGGTGAGTGCCCCGTTATTTTAACATAGGTCTTGTAAAAATTAGAGTAGTTTCCAAAGCCTGCTTCTGTTGCGGCATCAAGAAGAGTCCAGCCTCTTGCCACTAAAGTTCGCACAAGCAAAATTCGCTTATGGTTGATATATTGATTTATGGTAAGACCGCTATATTTTTTAAAGGTATGGCAAAGGTGGTATTTGCTGACGAATACGTGCTCTGCAATTTGGTCAAGGGATAGCTCTGATGCTATGTTTTCATTGATATATGCAATAACATTTTTCAGCTTTTCTTCTTCAGAATGCTGTTCTTCTTTCCTTACTGTAATGCGATTTAAGCGATACAGTATCTCGATAAGTTTTGAAGTTGCAACAATATCGGGTATATTTTTATCCGACCCGATATGGCGGTCAAAATCCTGAATCAAGCCCGGAATATTCTCCTTTTTCACAAGCTCGGCAGGAATTAAATTATTGACTCCAAGGGGACGCTTTGTGAAAAAATCAAGAAATCTTTCGCAACCGTTTTGAGCAAAAAAACCACGCTTAATATGGATAACCACTCGCTCATAAAGCTCCATTGGCGGTATATGACACATTCTGTGCATTTCATCGCAATGGGCAATAACTATATCGTGTTTGCCTAAAGAGTATATGCTTCCCTCTGCCTTAAACTCTGCATTACCACGGATAAAAAATATAATTTCGTGAAGATTGTTATGGTTATGTAGCACAAATTCTGCTCTGTTTGGTGCAACATCGGTACGATGCTCATAGGAAAAAGTTTCCCCAATATATACGTAATCCTGATTTATATCCACACTATCACCGCCTTGCTTTTACTATAACACATAATAGCAATATTTGCAATGTTTTTTGCGATTTTCACAATTTTCACAAAGTCATTGTTACTGTATTGTATTATAATTATCTTGAATAAAGTAAATGAAAGGGTGAAATGATTTGAAAATTACATTCAGATGGTATGGAAAAGACGATCCGGTAACACTTGCAAAAATAAGACAAATTCCGTGCGTATCCGACATAACAACGGCTGTATATAAGCCTGTTGGAACAGTCTGGGAAGATGCCGAAATTGCGGACACTAAAGATGCTTGTAATGAAAGCGGTCTTACAATGGAGGTTATCGAGTCTATTCCTGTTCACGAAGATATAAAACTTGGACGCGGAAAGTACAAAGAATACATTGAAGTGTTTAAGGAAAACATCCGCAGGGTTTCAAAAATGGGAGTTAAATGCGTTTGCTATAACTTTATGCCTGTTTTTGACTGGACACGTTCAAATCTTGAATGGCTCAACGAAGATGGCTCAACTTCACTTGTTTATCACAAGGAAGACGTTGACAAAATGGACCCGACAAAGCTTACTCTTCCTGGCTGGGATTCGTCCTACTCTCCTGACGAAGTCTCCGATTTAATCAAGGCTTATCAGGAAATCGGCGAAGAAGGTCTTTGGAAGAACCTTGAATATTTCATCAAGGAAATTATGCCTGTTGCCGTTGAATGTGACGTTAATATGGCAATCCATCCGGATGATCCGCCATGGAACATTTTCGGTATCCCGAGAATTATCACTAACGAAAAGAATATAGACAGATTTTTAAGCCTTTATGACGATACTCACCACGGACTTACACTTTGTAGCGGAAGCCTTGGCTGTGCAAAGTTCAACGATTACACAGCTATGGTTAAAAAGTACGCTGGTATGGGCAGAATCCACTTCGCTCATATAAGAAACATCAAGGTTTTAGAAGACGGTTCTTTTGAAGAAAGCGGACATTTCTCTCCTTGCGGTTCTTTGGATATTGTGGAAATCTTAAAGGCTTACCACGATGCGGGCTTTGATGGCTATATCCGCCCTGACCACGGCAGAATGATTTGGGGCGAAACAGGAAAGCCCGGCTATGGCCTTTATGACAGAGCACTTGGTGCTATGTATATCGCAGGAATCTGGGAAACTCTTGATAAATTGAAAGGATAACACTATGAAACTACCATTCGAAATTGATTTAAAAGATAAAGTTGTTGTTGTAACAGGTGCAGGCGGAGTTTTGTGCTCAATGTTTGCAGAAGCTCTTGCTAAAACAGGCGCAAAAATTGCACTACTTGACATAAACGAAGCTGCTGTATCAGAATATGCGGACAAAATCGCACAAGACGGCGGAATTGCAAAGGGATATATGTGTAACGTGCTTGACAAAGCAAGCATTGAAAAGGCACACGATGAAATTCTTGCCGATTTTGGTACCTGCGACATTCTAATCAACGGTGCAGGCGGTAATAACCCAAAAGCAACAACAGATAATGAATACTTTAACAGCGACGATATTGGCAAGATGAAGACATTTTTTGATTTGGATAAGGAAGGCGTTGAGTTTGTTTTCAATCTAAACTTCCTTGGAACTCTTCTTCCAACACAGGTTTTTGCACAGGATATGCTTGAAAAGGACGATGCAAGCATTATAAACATTTCAAGCATGAACGCATACACACCGCTTACAAAAATCCCTGCATATTCAGGCGCAAAGGCGGCAATTTCCAACTTCACACAGTGGCTATCAGTGCATTTTTCAAGAACAAATATCCGTTGCAACGCAATCGCTCCTGGATTTTTTGTTACAAAACAAAATGAAAAGCTGCTATTTACAGAAGACGGAAAGCCAACGCCAAGAACAGACAAGATTTTGGGAAGCACACCAATGGGCAGATTCGGTAAGCCTGAAGAGCTTATCGGTGCATTATTATTCCTTGTTTCAAAGGATGCCGCAAGTTTTGTAAACGGCGTGGTTATCCCGATAGACGGCGGATTTTCAGCATATAGCGGAGTGTGATAATATGAGCTTTATAAATGATAATTTTCTATTAAAGAACGAAACCGCAAAAGCCTTATACAACAATTTTGCAAAGGATTTGCCGATTATTGACTATCATTGCCACATCTCACCAAAAATGATTGCGGAAGATTACAGGTTCAAAAATGCTTTCGACTTGTTTTTGGGCGGTGACCATTATAAGTGGCGTCAGATGCGATCAATGGGCATAGACGAAGAATACATAACAGGCAATGGCGATGACTTTGAAAAGTGGTGTGCTTTTGCGAAAACAATGCCGAATTTAATCGGTAATCCCATTTATCATTGGACACATCTTGAGTTGAAAAGATATTTTGATATTGATACCATCCTTTGCGAAGATACCGCAAAGGAAATCTGGGACAGCATAAACGAAAAGCTTGCAGGTGACGGTTTTTCCTGCAGGGATTTGATTAAAAAGTCTAATGTTGAAGCTATCTGCACAACCGATAATCCTTATGATACCTTGGAATACCACAAGCAACTTGCGGATTTTGACGTAAAGGTGCTTCCAACGTTCCGTCCTGATTTAAAGGATATCCGAAGCGATATTACGGACAGAATGGATTATTTTGTGGAGAACGGATGTAAGCTTGCCGACCATTCAATCGATGAAATGAATGACGATGTTATCGAAAAGCTGATTTTCTTAGGCGAAGAATATGCAAAGCGTGGCTGGGTATGGCAACTTCATATCGGTGCTCTTCGAAACAATAACACAAGAATGTTTGAAAAGATTGGCCCTGATACAGGCTTTGACTCAATAAACGATTTTCAGGTGGCAGAGGGCATTTCAAAGATACTAAACGAGCTTGATAAAAAGGATGCACTGCCTAAAACCATTCTTTATTGCTTAAATCCAAAGGACAATTACGTTCTTGGAACAATGCTTGGAAACTTCCAGCGTGGTCCTGTGGCGGGAAAAATCCAGTTTGGTTCAGGCTGGTGGTTTAACGACAACAAGGACGGCATGGAAGCACAGCTAAAGGCACTTGCAAACCTTGGATGCCTTGGCACATTTATCGGTATGCTTACCGACTCAAGAAGCTTTGTTTCCTATACAAGACACGAGTATTTCAGAAGAATACTTTGTAACCTTATTGGCGAATGGGTTGAAGACGGCGAATACCCAAATGATATGAACGCTTTAGGCAAAATCGTAAAGGGTATCTGCCACGATAATGCATCAAAATATTTTAATTTTTAGGAGATAGAAAAATGGATAAATATATTCCAGTAGTAGTAATTAAAGAGCTTGCGGAAGTAGATAAAATTCTTCCGGCACTAAAAGCACACGGCATTAACTGTGCCGAAATCACATTCAGAACAGCTTGCGCTGCAGAAGCCATCAAAATGGCATCAGAAAAGTACCCTGAAATGAACATCGGCGCAGGTACTGTTATTAACGAAAAGCAGTGTAAGGAAGCACTTAAAGCAGGTGCAACTTTCATTGTTTCACCTGGCCTTTCAGTAGGCGTTGCAAAGGTGTGCAAAAAGAAGAACGTGCCATATTACCCTGGTTGCGTTACACCAACAGAAATTATGCAGGCTTTAGAGCTTGGAATTACAACAGTTAAGTTCTTCCCTGCAAATGTTTATGGCGGACTTTCTGCACTAAAAGCACTTTCTGCTCCATTCCCACAGGTGAAGTTCATCCCAACAGGCGGAGTTGACAGAAATAATATTGACGAATTTTTGGCTTTTGACAAAATTGCGGCTATCGGCGGAAGCTTTTTTGTAAAAGAAGCATTAGAGAAAATGGAGGACAAATAAATGGCAAAAGTAGTTACTTTCGGTGAAATTATGCTTCGCTTAGCACCAAACGGTTATTACAGATTTTTCCAGAATGACCAGATGCAGGCTACATTCGGCGGCGGTGAAGCAAACGTTGCGGTTTCCCTTGCGAACTATGGAATGGATAGCGTTTATGTAACAAAACTTCCAAAGCACGCAATCGGACAGGCGGCAGTTGATAGTCTTCGCTACTTTGGTGTTGATACATCAAAGATCACACGTGGCGGTGACAGAGTGGGAATCTATTTCCTTGAAAAAGGTGCATCACAGAGAGGTTCCGTGTGCATTTATGACAGAGCATATTCTGCAATCCAGCAGGCTTCAAAGGAAGACTTTGACTGGGACAGCATTTTTGAGGGTGCTGATTGGTTCCACTTTACAGGAATCACTCCGGCACTTGGCGAAAACGTGGTTGAAATTTGTAAGGAAGCCTGCAAAAAGGCAAAAGAAAAGGGCGTTAAGATTTCTTGCGACCTAAACTATCGTGGTAAGCTTTGGACACGCGATGAAGCGAGAAAAGCTATGACAGAGCTTTGCCAGTACGTTGATGTTTGCATTTCAAACGAAGAAGATGCAAAGGACGTATTCGGCATTGAAGCTGAAGGCACAGATATTTACGGCGGTAAGCTGAACCATGACGGATATAAGAGCGTTGCAAAACAGCTTGCAGATAAGTTCGGCTTTGAAAAGGTTGCAATCACACTTCGTTCTTCAATTTCAGCAAGCGATAACGATTGGGCAGGTATGCTATATGACGGCGAAGATTACTATTTCTCAAAATCATATCATTTGCATATCGTTGACCGTGTTGGCGGCGGTGACTCATTTGGCGGTGGCTTGATTTATTCAATCCTTTCAGGCAAAAGCTCAAAGGATACAATCGAATTTGCAGTTGCAGCATCAGCACTAAAGCACTCGGTTGAAGGCGACTATAACAGAGTCAGCGTTTCAGAAGTTGAAAAACTTGCCGGCGGCGACGGAAGCGGTAGAGTACAGAGATAAAGATAAAAGAAAACAGCCCAAACGGGCTGTTTTTTTGTTTAGATTATATCTTAAATTATTTCGTATTACTTTTTGCAGTTTTTATTGAGCTAATCAATAAAATTCTTATTGTGGAACAAATTTTATCTATTTTTTTATATCTTACTTCATCAATATAATTTGATTTATATAGCATTTCAAGCCATTTTCCTGTTTCGCTTGCTTCTTTTAAGGCTATTTCCAACTTTGCAACAAAATCAGCTCTGCTATGCCCATATTTTGATTCTGCAATATTCGCGCATACACTTGTTGCACTTCTTCCGATTTGATTTGAAATTATATTTTCTTTTTGGTTTCTTAGCTCTTTTACCAAACTCAAAACTTCTATTGACAGTTCCATTGAGAGATTTCCCAGTTTATCTTCTTTCATAAAAATTCACCTCTACTTAAAAGTATAGCATACATTTGCACGAAGTGCAACATCGTTATTGCGAAGCAATACATTATTTGTGCGAAGCACAACACTGTTTGCCGAAGGCAACATCGTTTTGTGTCCGCTAAAGCGGAATGATGTTGACTGCAAGCAGTCAAATGATGTACTCACTACGTTCGTAATGATGTTGTGTCCTTGCGGACACAAATACAAAAAGCACCGACAAATGTCGATGCTTTTTGGTGGTGAGCCATCGGAGATTCGAACTCCGGACAACTTGATTAAAAGTCAAGTGCTCTGCCAACTGAGCTAATGGCCCTGGCAGGGATAGCAGGATTCGAACCTACGAAATGCCGGAATCAAAATCCGGTGCCTTACCGCTTG
>JAFUJN010000009.1 GCA_017468095.1 Clostridia bacterium | reverse complement strand
TGATTGGAATAAATGCATCCTATTTTTCTTTAAAAACAGGGCTTCCAATGGGTCACGTTATTTCGGATAGAAAGATTGTTTCAAAGGATACCGAAACCTATCAATCTATCTGCTTTATGCCTAACGGTAGTGCTTTTATTGCACCGCTTTCCATTAAAACAACTCTACATTTTGGTGAAAATGAAGTAGATATTGCCCATATAAATAAGTTCAATCAGGAATTTATGGACATAATAAACCTTTATACACCGGAATTTGCAGAGGATAATCATAACGATTTTGCATCTTTAAACATTATTTTAGGCGAAATTGATGGGGAACTTGCTATAGGCGAAGAACTTACGGCAACAGTAGAGGAAAAATTCAACTATCAGGGCTCAATCAAAATTCCGGAAGATAAGATAGTTTTAACGGTTAACGAAATCGCCAAACCTGAACTATATGAAGCACTTATGCTGTTGGAAATTGGTGATAAAATCACAATTTCATCTTCTGCTGAAGGAAGCGAAGAATGGGGAAGTGTTGATTCTGCTTTAGGTAGCGTTGGTGAAACCCTTGTAGCAAATGGCGAGGTTCAAAGTGATTTTCCGACAGGAACTGCACCACGTACTGCTGTTGGTGTCACAGAAGAAGGTAAAATCATTTTTTACGTATTAGATGGAAGACAAAAGCCATATAGCTATGGTGCTAAGGTTGAGACGTTAGCTAATCGTATGAAAGAGTTAGGTTGCGTGGATGCCATAAATCTTGACGGCGGCGGTTCTTCGATCATATCGGGCGTTTATCCGGGTAGCGATGCAAGTACAATATTTAACTCACCATCAGACGGACGTCCAAGAGGTGTTTCAAACTATATATTCTTAAAAAATACTGAAGTTGCAACAAATAAAATAGATAAGTTATATTTATATCCGTTTGAAGAGCATTATTTGTCAGGTTACACCGATATTTTGACTACAAAAGCGGTGGACTCTGCATTTTATCCTGTAGACGTTCCGGAAAAATTGAAATTTTCAGTAGATGGAACAGAAAGCTATGTTGATGAAAATGGCGTTTTGACCGCAGTCGGAGACGGAAAATTTACTGTTAATGTGACCGGAGATAAGGTTTCCGGAAGTGCCGACTATACTGTTTATGAAACTCCTACCAATATTGATGTATATGATGCTTCCACCAACAAGGTAATATCTGAGTTATCACTAAAAAAGGATGACCAGATAGAACTTTCTTTAAAAGCACAATGCAACAATATAGAATTAAAGTCTGTTTTTGAATGCTTTACTTTGGCCAGTCCTGAAGAATTAGGGTATATTGATGGAAATAAATTGATAATAACTGCAGATAGCGGTGAAGGTAAGTTTTTGGTATCTGCAGGCGAATATACCAAGGAAATAGATATAAAAGTAATTCGCGAAAATCCGTTCTATGACACCGATTTCCATTGGGCAAAGGACATGATTAAAGGCGTATACGAAAAAGGCATTGTAAACGGCGTTATTTTAGACGATAAGCTTATGTTTTTGCCTGATAATAACATAACTCGTGAAGAATTTGCGGTTATTGTATGCAAATTTTTAGGGATTGATGTAACATTGATAGAAGAGTATGATTTATCTATGTTTGCAGATAATGAGCAAATTTCAGAGTGGGCAAAACCTTACGTTGCAGCCTGTGTTAATGTAGGTGCACTAAACGGAAAAGCGGACGGCGAAAAGGTGAATTTTGCGCCGAAAGATACTCTTACACGAGCAGAAACAATGACAGTTCTCGGAAGAATTTTAGAAGAGGAAGAAAATGCAGAGTACGAAGAATTAACTTTTACAGATACTCAGGATATTCCAGAATGGGCAAAAGAGTATGTTGTAAAAATGGTTAACAACGGATTTGTTTCAGGCTATGAAGATGGAACAGTAAAACCTGGCGGAAATGTTCTTCGTGCAGAAGCTGCAACTATTATATTTAAGATGTCAGAAAAAATATCAGAAAATTTGTTGGAAAATTTAACAAAAAATCCTGATGAAAATGAGTTAGAAGAGACAGAACCGGAAGAAATTGAAACTATTGATAAACCTGTAAATGAGATAGTAAGGCCGGGAAAGAATGTTTCTGAAGAAAAAACCGAAGAAACTATAACAGAAAACATCGAAGATTAAAGTGTGCTTTTTAGCACACTTTTTTCATATCATTATTTAGGTGAGTTTAATGATAAAACTATCAAAAGGGATATATATTCATTTTACAACAGTTTTGCTATTTGTATTTTGCTATATAAACAGAAAGCTTGAAATTTTAACTATAAGCTACATATTAGTATTTTTACACGAGCTTGCACATCTTTTTGCGGCCTTATGTATTGGTTTAAAACCTGCACGAATAGTGTTTTTTCCTTTTGGGGTAAATTTAAAGCTAAAAAACAGTATTATTGGGGCTTTATCTGATGAAATAATATTATATCTATCAGGACCGCTTTTAAATGCGGTTTTGGCTATTTTAAGCCTGTTTTTTTATAAAAATGAGTATTTTGACCTATTTTATTACAATAATTTGGGGTTATTTTTATTTAATATATTACCAATACTGCCGATGGATGGCGGAATTTTAGCAAAAAAAATCCTAACCGCCGGGGTGGGGCATAGGAGAAGTGAAATTATATTAAAATGCATATCAGTAGTTTTAATTTTATTTCTAATTATCATACAAGGATATTTTCTAATAAAAAATAAATTTAATTTTTCAATTTTATTAGCAGTAATTTTTTTAACAGGAAATATTTTCACAAATAAAGAAAAATACAATTTAGAATTTACCAGAGAATTGATGTTTTATAAAATGAAAGATAAAAAGAAAATAAAAAGAGTTAAAGGATACCAAATTAAATACAATGTAAATTACAAAGATTTGGCGAAAGATTTTTCAAGATGCAATCATTATATTATATTTAAAGAAGATAAAAACGGTAAAATAGAAGAGATATTAACTGAAAGACACATTATTGAAGAAATTTTAAATAAATAGGGCATATTGTTTAAAATCAATTTAAGTTAGATAAATTACTCTTTATACAACTTAGACTATTAAAATGCTACCTATATCGATTATTTCATCATTATTTAATGAAATTACCTCTACATTATGTTTTGCGCAGAACTTCATTATTTCATTATAATTTGTATGAAGCTTTATATTTCCGTTTACAGCTAAAAGATTTTTATTTAATAATCCTGTTGCACCGCCAATGAATCCATGATCAAATCCGGCTAATTTAATTTCATTATCATTTACCAGTAATACATCTATTCCATTTTTAATTGCAACAGATTGAATATTTTTATCTGAAGTTATGATAGCATCATTTGAGACTACGCAGATTGAACATTTTGCATAGCCTTGTTTTGTATTTATTAAATTTAAACCATTTTTATTTGCAAATTCAATGATTATATCATCAGTAAAATTTTTATTGCAAATTATGTTATTTCCAACACGTGCCGCATTATATGCAATATCATACGGATAATTTTCTTTTAAAATTGTTTTGCCTGGTATTACTTCTATTTCCGGCATTTTATTTTTAAAATAATTTATAACTGTCGGTTCTGCTACAATTAAATTATCCCACAGTCTGTGCACCATAATATCTGCGTGACCACATATTGTGGTGTATACGTGGTCTAATTTTGGGGTTAAAACCACAGAAAATCCGTATTTTTCAAGAGCATCAGCGGTTTTTACTGATGCTCTATGGTCTAAAATTGCATATTTCATGAAATCATATCCTTAAATTCTTGCTCATTTATCACTTTTACGCCTAATTTATTGGCTTTTTCAAGCTTACTTCCGGCTTCCTCGCCAGCTAATACAAAAGTAGTCTTTTTTGAAACGCTTGAAGACGTTTTTCCACACATTTTTTCAATGATTTCGCTGGATTCATTACGTGTAAATTCGCTTAAAGTGCCGGTTAGCACAAATGTCATGTTTTCAAAGCGATTATCACTATTTTCCTCGGTTTTTTCTTCAAAATTAACGCCTGCAGCACGTAATTTTTCAATCAATTCCAAGTTTTGTGGCTCGGAAAAATAATCAACCACACTTTGTGCCATAGCATCGCCAATTTCGTCTATAGTAGTAAGCTCTTCTTTTGTTAAACTAATAAGCGTGTCCATATTTTTAGCGTATTTTGCAATCAATTTTGATGCTTTTTCGCCAACAATACGTATTCCAAGAGCTGTTATTAGTTTAGAAAGTGTGTTTTCCTTTGACTTTTCTATTGCATTTATAAGATTTTCTGCAGATTTTTTGCCCATTTTGTCCATTGTCATAACGTCCTGAGCTTGGATATAATATAAATCCGCAGCATTTTTAATCATATCTCTTTCAAGAAGCTGTTCAATTATAGCAGGTCCAAGTCCATCGATATCCATTGCATTTCTTGAAACAAAATGAATTATATTTCGTGTAATCTGCGCAGGACAGCTTGAGCCTGTACATCTAAAAGCTGCTTCTCCTTCTTCGCGAACAACATTTGCACCGCATACAGGGCATTTTTCAGGCATTTTAAAGGCCCTTTCCTCCCCTGTTCTCTTTTCCTTTTTAACGGAAAGGATTTCTGGGATAATGTCTCCTGCCTTCTGAACTATGACAGTATCCCCTATTTTTATGTCTTTTTCGTCAATATAATCCTGATTATGAAGCGTTGCACGTGAAACTGTGGTTCCGGCTAAGCGTACCGGTTCTAAAACAGCAAGTGGCGTTACAGCACCGGTTCTTCCAACTTGAAGAAGAATGTCAAGGAGCTTTGTTTCCTTTTGCTCTGGC
>JAFUJN010000077.1 GCA_017468095.1 Clostridia bacterium | reverse complement strand
CACAAATTTAGCGCTTATCCCAAAGGATTCGAAAAGAGAAGTGCTTTGCTATGAGTTCAAGGGAACTGCTAATAACAGGAATTTCATCATATATATAAACGCTGATACTGGAAGAGAAGAAGATGTTCAGATTTTAATTGAATCACCAGATGGAATACTGACGATTTAAAAAAAGGACTTTGCTTTTGCAAAGTCCTTTAAAATTACTTCTTTTGTCCCATCTTTTCAAGAAGATTTTCAATTCTTGTTACAGGATTTAGTAGGTTACTGATTGTTTCGTCGTGGTTTAGAGTATTGATAAGAAGTGAAATGTATTTTGACATATCAACTTCGCAGTACCATTCTCTTTCGTATAGGTCAGGGATTCTGTAGATAAGGTTTGTTGTAAATACCTTTGTGATTTCGCCTGCTTTATAAGCCTGGTCAAACTTATCAAGACCGTTACAGAAAAGACCGAAAGCAGTAAATACGAAAATTCGTTTAGCACCCTGTTCCTTAAGCTTTCTGCCGATATCAAGAACAGATTCACCGCTTGAAATCATATCGTCAATAATCATAACGTCCATACCCTTAACGTCACGACCAAGATATTCGTGAGCTTCGATTGGGTTTTTGCCGTCAACGATAATTGAGTAGTTTCTTCTCTTATAGTACATACCAAGGTCGATACCCAAAACGGATGAATAGTACATAGCTCTCTTCATTCCGCCTTCGTCAGGAGAAATAACGATAGTCTTCTTTGGGTCAAAGCAGATATCAGGAACTTGTCTTGATAGTGCCTTAATCATCTGGTATGTTGTTTGAACATCATCAAAGCCTGATAGTGGAATAGCGTTCTGAACTCGTGCATCGTGAGCGTCAAATGTAATGATGTTTGAAACACCCATTTGAACAAGCTCCTGAAGAGCCATTGCGCAGTCAAGAGATTCTCTTGCTGTTCTTCTGTGCTGTCTTCCTTCGTAAAGCATCGGCATAACAACTGTTATACGTCTTGCCTTACCTGAAATAGCTGCAATAATTCTCTTTAAATCCTGATAATGATCGTCAGGACTCATACGGTTTTCAACACCGTACATTGTATATGTAACGCCATGATTGAACATATCGCAAATGATATAAACGTCATGACCTCTTACTGTTTCGTTAATAACACACTTAGCTTCGCCTGAGCCAAAACGTGGGCATTTAATATGAGTGATGTAAGTTTCTTCGTTCTCATATTCCTTTCTGAACTGACGAAGATACCAGTCAATTTTGTCTGTAATTTCTTCGCAACCACGCATGCTGATAACGCTTAGCTGTCCGTAAATTGGCTTTTTTGATAGTTGTTCCATAACACCCTCCTACTAAAAACTCTCTCACAAATATTGTACCACAATCCGACATTTTTTTCAATAGAAAAAGCCGTGTTTTTTTCATATTAGCAACATAAACAAATTCGGGGTGAATTTTTTACCCTATTTATACATTTTTCTGGATGCCACGGGAGTGAAGAACTTTTATTACAAGTAAAAGTAAAATCACTTCGATTGGCAATGCTATGGCATTTTTGATTAAATGGGAAGCAGCATAGATTGTCCACGCCTTTCCGTATAGCATAGAAAGCCATAGGGCATTAAGACCCACATTTAAAAATACGCTGATTATGGTTTTTGAACAAAGAATCTGCCAAAAAATCTTTTTCACATCTTTGCGATATAAAAATAATCCAAAGACAAGACCTGCTAAAATTTGTGTCAGGGTAAACCCTGGAAAATACGGGCCTGCAGGGAACAAAATACATCCTACAAGGTCACCCACAAGACCAACCAGCATTGCAGGGACAGGCCCCAAAAGCCAACCCGAAAGCGCAAGCGGAATAAAAGTAAAAGTAATGCGAAGTTCCGGCGCAAGCTGAAGCTTTAAGCTATAAAGCACAACGAACAGCGCCGCTAAAATTGCTGATATGCAAATCACGCGGGTTTTTGTGAGATTTTTGGCTGAAATCTGAAAATTTTT
>JAFUJN010000076.1 GCA_017468095.1 Clostridia bacterium | reverse complement strand
ATCCCGATAATTGCTGTAATATCCATATTTTAAAACCCAAAGATTTGTTTTATGGAACTGAATAAATCCCCGATTTCACGGGTCAGGACATATAAAACGGCAACAAGTCCGGCGATTGTGGTTAAAAGCGCCTGTTCTTCTCTGCCTGACCGCACCAGAAGTTGATTTAAAACCGCCACCACAATTCCCACACCGGCAATTTTGAATATTAAATCTACGTCCATTTGCCGCCTCCTAAATCAAAACTATTGCTCCCAAAATTCCGCCCAAAACACCACAGCTCCGGTAGAGTTTGCCAAGTCTTGCATACTCTTCCTGTGCATTTTTCTTTCCGTCCAAAAGGCTTGATGTGGCCCTTTTAATCGCCTGCACCTGTGCCACACAATCCGTCATTCCCAAATTGTCTGCTAAAGCCTTGATAGGTGCCTTGTCCCGCTCCAAAAGATACTCTTCTTCGCCCAAAGCCGTACAAATTGCGCTTTTTATTCCGTCCTTTGAAAGATTTTTTGCTATGGTTTTAAACATCCCGATTTTATGGGTTTCCCCAATAGAAAAAAGTGCGCAAGAAAGGTCGGTTTTTCCGTAACTTATGTCGGTTTCCAAAAGGTTTAGCCCTGAAATTATCCTGTCAAGGCATTCTGCCCGTTTTTTCAAGGCGTCCGACTTTAAAAAACCTATCATACTCCCTGCAAAAATAATCATAGCTGCGCCAATTATTCTAAGCACTTTCCAATCCCTCCAAGGCGTATTACCGTATCAAAGCCATCAGGACTATCTCCGAAAGAATGCAGGCTTGTTATTATGCTAACGCCTCTTTTTTTGATTTCAGCTATTGCGTCAAAGTCTTCCTTTCCGCCGATTTCGTCGGTTATTATAACATCGGGCGACATGGCACGAAGCATTAAAAGCATACCCTCCGCCTTATTGACATTTGCCAAAACATCACAGTTTGCGCCCAAGGAAAAGGACGGAACACCCCGCATAAGTGCCGCAATTTCGCCACGCTCGTCCACTATTGACACCTTCTTTCCCAAAAGAGAAAGATTTCGGGCAATATCGCGGAGCATTGTGGTTTTGCCACACATAGGCGGAGAAACAATCAAGGTGTTTTTTATTCTGTTTCCGTCCAAAATCCTGTCCATAACTCCGTCCGATGCGCCAATAACCTCACGGGCATAGCGATAGTTCAGCGACTGCACCGACCGTATGTGAGAAACCTTGCCGTTTTCCACCACAGCATCTCCCGAAATCCCAACTCTGTGCCCTTTTTCAAGGGTTATAAATCCGTTTTTTATATCTTCCGAAAATGCATATACCGATGACCTTGTGATAAGCTCCATTCCACGCTTTAAATCCCCCGAAGAAACGGTCACTCCCTGTTTATAATCGTCGGTAAGCCTACCCGATTTGGTTATGTAAAATATGCCGTCTAAAAACACCAAAGCCATAGGCATACCTGCCCGAAGACGCACTTCGCAAAGCCTGTCCGTATCAATAGAGCGAAGACAGGCTCTCTGCTTTTCAGGTATTGCACCAAAAAACTCCATACCTTCCATATTTTCTTCTCTTGCCAATGTAAGCATTTTGTCCACCTCTTTCCCTTTATCATATTTTAGGGCACACAAAAATAGAACAACAATTGTAGGGGACATTCACGAATGTCCCGTTCGGGCGATTCGCAGAAAATGCCCCTACATTTTTAAATAATTTTTTGCAACAAAAAAAGAACGGATAATTCCGTTCTTTATTTTAATAACACAACTGCCATTGACGAAATCCCTTCGCCACGGCCTTCAAAGCCAAGCTTTTCGGTGGTGGTCGCCTTAACGTTAACTGCATCTTCTGAAACACCCATAGCCTCTGCCGTATTCTTTCGCATAGCAGGGATATACGGAAGAAGCTTCGGTTTTTGCGCAATAATGGTTATATCCGCATTTTCAATTTCGTAACCTTTTTCGCGGATAAGACTGCAAACGTGCTTTAACAAAATCACGCTTGAAATCCCCTTATATTTCGGGTCGGTATCAGGGAAATGCTTGCCAATATCCCCAAGAGCTGCCGCACCCAAAAGGGCATCACAAAGAGCGTGAAGTGCCACATCCGCATCAGAATGTCCCAAAAGTCCCTTTTCATATTCCACCTTTTCTCCGCAAAGATAAAGGTCGCGACCTTCTGCAAATGCATGAACATCATATCCTTGTCCAATTCGCATTTTATTCCCCTCTTTTCCTTAAAATTCTTTCCGCCAAATCCAAATCATCAGGCGTTGTTATTTTAATGTTATCATAGCTTCCGTCTACAATTTTAACTTTTATGCCATACTTTTCGGCAAGAGCGCAGTCATCGGTGAAAACTTCGTCGCATTTTTCGTACATTTCTTTAATTTCGGAAAGCCTGAACACCTGCGGAGTTTGTATGTTATATAAAAATTCGCGATCCACGGTTTCTTTAATAAAGCCATTCTCGTCTGCCATCTTTAAGGTATCTTTGCACTTTACGCCAAGGGCCGCTGCGCCAAATTCCACTGCCGCATCAAGCACATTTTCAATATCTTCCGGTAGGGTAAGTGCCCTTGCACCATCGTGGATTGCCACAAAATCGCCGGTTGCTTTCTTTAATCCGTTTTGTACTGACTCACCACGAACTGCGCCACCCTGAACTATGGCCTTTAGCTTGCTATATTTTGAAAGAATTTTCGTGGCCTCTTCAATTTCGTTTGTAACCACTATGATTTCATCTATCTTTGCCATATTTTCGAAAGCTGAAACGGTGTGTTCAAGGATAGTCTTACCCAAAAGCTCCAAGAATACCTTGTTCTTTCCCGCTTTCATACGTGTTCCGCTGCCTGCGGCAACAATTACTGCGGAGATTTTCATAATCCCACACTCCTTTTATAAAAAAATTGCCTTTGATTTCGGACGAGAAACTAAAAGACAATTTTTATTTTATTTTAAAAGTTCTTCTACTGTGTCATTCAAAATACTTTCAACATCGCTCATGCTTGCGGCACCCGACAGAACAATTTCGCTTGTCATAATGCGTTTTGATGTAGCGAGCATCTTTCTTT
>JAFUJN010000075.1 GCA_017468095.1 Clostridia bacterium | reverse complement strand
TCAGGAAGCTTAACACAAGCTGCGGCATTTCAGCCTGTTCTTGCGGCAAGTGTGTACATTTTGGGAGTTTTGGTGGACAAGTGCATTCTTCCAATGACATATTTTTCGGCAATTTTAGGGATTGTCAACAACATTGGAAAAAGGGTTGAAATCGGGACGTTATCTAAGCTTTTAACATCCGCATCAAAATGGATTTTAACAGGAACGCTGACCCTGTTTTCTGCCATATTGACCCTTTACGGCTTTGGAACATCGGCACTGAATACAGTTGCCGCAAAAGGCATAAAATTTGCGGTGGGAAGCCTTGTTCCTGTGGTGGGAAGTCTCTTGTCCGACACCGTTGAAACTGTGATTTCGGGAACTAATCTTTTAAAAAATGCCGTAGGCACAGCAGGGATGATAACCGTAATAGTTATGGCATCAGTACCTATAATAAAGGTGTGGATTATGATGATGCTCCTAAAGGTTACGGCGGCACTTTGCGAGCCTTTTTCGGATAAACGGATAACGGGAGTTATGCTGGCGGTTGCAGATGCAATCTCCGCCATATTCCAGATGGTTATGACGGCGGGAATGCTTTTCATAATTTCCATAGGCATTATTTTGATATCGACAGGAGTAAGCATATGAAGGAGTACATAATTTTGGTGGCACTTTCTGCCATTATTGCGGCAGTTACCGATATTTTAGCACCTAAAGAATGGCGTGGATATGTGAGAATTGCGGTGGGGTTTTTAATTCTGGCAGTATTGATTTCGCCACTTGCAAAGGTGAAGAACATAGAAATTTTTAATGTGGATACAGGCTTTAGCGTAAGCGATGTTGCAATAAAAGATAAGGTGACGGAAGAGCTTATAAAAAATGTGGAAAAGGATATTGAAGAAAGGGCACTATCGGAGTTTAAGACCGACGTAAAAGCCACGGCGGAGTTGGAAGTTGACGGGGAGCACAAAATAAAGGGCGTTAAAAAAATAGTGATAAAAAGCGGAAAAGTGCCCGACGGACTGGAAGCTCGGCTAAAAGAAGTTTACGGATGTGAGAACATTGAATTCAGAAATAAATAAAATTCTTAAAAAATATGGTAATACAAAGAGCCTGTATATAATAATTATAATAGGGGTTGTTTTGATGCTCATGTTTTCGGGAAAAGAGCCACAAAACGATACAAAAACACCCGTATATGAAGCATACTCCGACGAAGCTCGGCTGGAGGCAATTTTAGAAAAAATAGACGGCGCAGGGGATGTATCCGTAATGATAACCTATTACGGCACAAGCACCTATGACGTTGCCTATGAAGAGAAAGAGAGCAGCAGCGAAAGAGCAGAGGAGACAACAAGAAGTGCAGAAAATTCTGTAATAACAAAAGGCGGTGAACCTTTGGTGAAGGGCACAGTGTACCCAAAAGCCAAGGGCGTTATCATTATTGCAGAAGGTGCAGGGCGGATGGATGTTAAAAAAGCATTAACCGACGCAGCAACGGCGGCTCTTGATGTGGCATCACATAAGGTGTGTGTTTTAGAAGGAAAGGAAAGGAATTAGAGAAATGATGGTATTAAAGAAAAAGGAAGTAGTTGCAACAGCATTGGTGGTGTTAATTGGTGTTGCAGGATATTTGAATTGGTCTTATCAGGACACAATCCGCGTAACCGACGGCGGAAGCTATTTAGAAGAAGCGAAAAAGCTTGGGGAAGCAGAATACGTGTCAACGGACAAAACCGATGTTCCTGAAGATGAAAATGCGGAAGAAACTGCAGCTCAGGCAAGCTATTTCACCGAAGCAAAAATGACCAAGGATAATTCCCGCTCAAAGGCTCTTGAAATTTTGAACCAGACCGCAACCAACGAAAGCTTTGACAGCGAAGTGAGAAAACAGGCTCAGAATAAAATTGTCGCCATTGCGGAAAATACGGAAAAAGAGGCAATTATTGAAAATGTTGCAAGAGCCAAGGGATATAAGGATATATCGGTGTATATTGACGGGGAAAACGTGGAAATAATAGTTAAGAAAAAGGACTTCTCCAGTCAGGATGTTAAGACTATTAAGGAAATTGTAACCTCGGAGCTTTTGACGTCTTCTAAAAATATAAAAATTATTGAAGCAAAATAGTTGCAAAAGCGGATATGATTTGGTATAATTAGCACAAGAGAAGGAAGTATTGCCTTTTACTTTTTTAAGAAGAAAGGATGCGGATTATGAACGAGAATAAGGATTTAAGAGAAGAAGCTACAAATGAAGCCGAAGGCGGAAAGATAAATATTTCAAATGATGTTATAGCATCTATTGCAGGAATTGCAGCCACAGAAATTGAAGGCGTTGCAGGAATGGCAGGTAGCGTAGCATCAGGCCTTGCAGAGAAATTGGGCGCTAAAAAGAATCCACAAAAGGGCGTTAAGGTTACAGTTACTGATGAAGGTGCCGTAATTGACCTTTTGATTGTGGTTGCTTTTGGTGTGCGTATCCCTGAGCTTTGCTGGGAAATTCAGGAAAACGTTAAAAACAGCGTTGAAAGTATGACAGGAACAGAAGTCATCCGCGTAAACGTATTCGTTGAAGGTGTCAGCTTTGAGAAAAAGAAGAAAGCACCAAAGTCAGAAGACTTAATTGATGACGACGTTGAAGAAACAGAAGATACAGCGGAAGTTCTTGAAGTAACAGAAGAATAATTAAAATCGGTCTTCGGGCCGATTTTTTTATGCGCTAGTTTGCGGATTTTGTCGAATTGTGTCTGTTGAAAGTTCTTGCATCCTATGGAAAATTATGGTAGAATATTGTTGTAAAGGAGGTATCTTTAACTGATTTTGAGATAAGGTACAAAGTAAAAAACTGAATATGTAAAAACTTAAGATGAGGAACAGATGCTTTCTTTAAGTATAATGCTTTTGGAGGTATTTATGGAAGAAAGAATTTCTGTACTTATTGCAGACGACAACAGGAGATTTGCAGATGACTTAAAGGAATATCTGCGGACAAAACAGGAAGTCAAGTCGGTGAATGTTTGTTATGATGGTGAAGAAGCCTATGATATGGTTATGGAAACAACGCCTGACGTTGTTTTAACAGACATCATAATGCCGAAACGTGATGGTCTTAGCCTTATGAAAAAGCTTGGGCAATCAAGGCTTGCTAAAAAGCCTATGTTTATCGCACTTTCGGTTACAGGCAGCGAAAGAATTATGGATGCGGCGCAAAATGCGGGTGCTGAATATTTTCTTTTAAAACCACAGTCAAACGAAGCGATTTTTGACACTATCCGAAATTTTGGTAACACTTCGGGAAGGACAAGCTTTGAAGTTTCAAGGGGTGAGGACAAGAAAACCTATGACCTTGAAGCGTTGGTGACAGAGTCAATCCACGAGCTTGGCGTTCCGGCACACATAAAGGGTTACCAGTATGTAAGAACTGCCATTATGATGGTGGTTGAGAATATGGAGCTTTTAAATTACATTACAAAACAGCTCTATCCTGTTATTGCGAAAAAGTACAGCACAACATCGTCACGCGTTGAGCGTGCCATAAGACATTCCATCGAAGTTGCATGGTCAAGAGGAAGACCTGAAACAATGAATCAGGTTTTTGGCTACACAATAGACACGGGTAAGGGTAAACCAACAAATTCCGAGTTTATTGCAATGGTGGCAGATAAAATCCGCTTGCAAATCAAATAGAATGTCTTCCAAACAAAAAGCGTTATACAAACAAACTTATGCCAAAAAAATAATGACGGGAAATCCCGTCATTGTTTTTTTATTTAGAAATCTGCATCTTCATATTCAAGCCCGTCTTCGTCGGGTCTTTCAAGCTCCTGATCCCAGATGTGGTAAATCCAGGTCTCGTCATAAATTTGTGCCACAAACATAGCTACGCAAAATGCCACGAAAGTGAGAATGTCGGCGTAATTGTTTGTAATCCAAAAAGCTGAAAACAGCTCGTTTCCTGAAACAATGTTCAAAATTACAGGAAGAAAAATTCTTATAAGTGCAACCGCAGCAGAAAGTGCGCAAACCTTTTTCTTGTGGTTATCAAACTCAAGCCCTGTATAGATGCAAAGTGCACCATACAAAAGTGTGGCAAGATTGCCAAGCCATGAATATGTATCCCAGTAAACATAGGATGCAACAAAGGAATTTTCCTGTGCGCTCTGGAAAGCAGTAATAGCATCATTTGAGAAAAATCCGCCCGAACCGTTTGCACCAAGGTACCAGAAAACCCAGGAAAGTGTAAGGATTTGAAGAATTCCGTATGTAATAAATGTGTACTTTACCATTTTGATGCGTTCAAAACGCTCAAAGGACGGCAACAGGAACACAAGGGGAATAAGAATTGTTCCCACCAGCTTTGAAAGCCAGTATGCAATATTCGGCAGGCTTGCCTTTCCGTAAGTAATGGCATTGATAATGAAATCAAGATTGTTTGTCACAAAAAATGCAAGTCCTGAAATCAATGCAACAACCATTAAAGTTCTGAAAATACGATGTATTGTAAAAGGATTTTGTATTGGCATAATCTTCTCCTCCTTTGCCAATTATAAAAAGGCATAATTTGCACAGCTTGTTTAAAAAACTGCACACTATCATAATATCACAGCTAGTCACAAAATTCAAGAGAAAAAAGGCAAATAAAACCCTTAAAATTCGCAAAAAACTATTTACTTTATGCGGTTTTTTTGGTATAATATATTGTGTATATCTATATTTAATTTTGGCGGTGAAAAGATGCTTGGTTTAACTGAAATATTGATAAACGTGCCCATAGCTTTAATTGCTATTTGCGGCCACGAACTTGCACATGCTTGGGTATCTTCAAAGCTTGGTGACCCAACACCAAGGTATGAGGGTAGACTTACCTTAAACCCTCTTGCTCACCTTGACCCAATCGGCACACTTTTGATGATATTTACAGGCTTTGGTTGGGCAAAACCTGTGGGCGTTAACCCGATGTATTATAAAGACAGAAAAAAGGGTATGGCGCTGGTTGCGCTGGCAGGCCCTATTGCCAATTTTTTGATGGCTTTTCTGGGCATTTTGATAGCGGTTATTCTTATAATTCTGGGCGATTTTCTGGGCTGGAACGTGCATATTTCTATGACGATTTTCGGCATAGCGGAGCTGTTTTGCTTCAGAAATCTGTGCCTTATGGTGTTTAACCTGATTCCAATTCCGCCACTTGACGGTTCAAAAATATTGGGTATGATTTTGCCAAACAGAGTATACTACAACGTTTTGCAATATGAACGCTATGCGATTTATCTTATAATGCTTTTGTCACTAACAGGCACATTCAACACAATAATCGGTAGCGGTGTAAATATAGTTTACGGGGCGATTTTAAGAGCGGTTACATCGCTTCTTCCAATGATATGATAGTATAAGGCAGGTAAATAATGGATACAATGCTATATAAGCTGGATTCCTTTGAAGGGCCTTTGGATTTGCTACTCCATCTTATTTCCAAAAACAAGGTGAGTATTTATGACATACCTATTGTGGAAATAACATCCCAGTATTTAGAGGCAATAGAGGGCATTGAAGAATCACAGCTTGAGAATACAAGTGAATTTTTGGTTATGGCGGCTCAGCTTCTTTATATCAAGTCAAAGATGCTTCTTCCGAAAAATGAAGAAGAGGAAGAGGAAGAAGACCCGAGAGATGACTTGGCAAGACGTTTGGCTGAATACCAAAGCTATAAGGAAGCATCAGGCGAGCTTCGAAAGACGGAGTTTGCTTCCCGATATATGTTCTTTAAGGAAGAAGAAAAAATTGAGTTTCCGCTTCCTGAATATAACAAAAAGCATACTATTGACGAGCTGACCGATGCCTTTAATTCCATTATGCAAAGAAAACTTCGGTTTGCAAAGCCGGAAAAACGTGCATTTTCGGGAATTGTGGGACGTCAAAAGGTTTCGGTTGAGAAAATGACGGACGAGCTTTTAGGGCGTCTTAAAAAGACAGGCAGGCTTCAGTTTAAGAAGGCATTTTCAGGACGAAAATCAAAGCCGGAGCTTGTGGCAACATTCCTTGCCATACTTGAAATGATTCGCTCAAACAGAATTCTGGCAGAATACGACGAAGAACAAAAAGACTTTATTTTAATAAAAACTAAAAAAGAGGTAGCAGATGAACAACGATAAAATCCCTTACGCCATTGAGGGAATACTTTTCGCAGCAGGTGAGCCGGTGAAAACCGCAAAGCTTGCGGCGGTACTTGAAATTGAAACTTCCGCTGTGGAAGAAGCCGTAAGGCTACTAAAATATGAATATGATACT
Source organism: Clostridia bacterium (assembly GCA_017468095.1). Taxonomy (GTDB): domain Bacteria; phylum Bacillota; class Clostridia; order UBA1381; family UBA1381; genus UBA1738. The sequence continues at coordinate 7,849 of JAFUJN010000075.1, read as the reverse complement.
CAAGAACGCGGTCTTATGATTATAGATATTGACGAGGGTTACCAGATTTGCTCCCGTCCTGAATACTATAATTACATACAGATAATCTTAGGCGAACAAAGACGTCAGGCACTATCCAATGCGGCAATGGAAGCACTTGCCATAATTGCGTATAAACAGCCTGTTACAAGAGGTCAGGTGGAATACATAAGAGGCGTAAATTCTGACAGTGCCGTAAACCGCCTTTGTGAGCGTGGTTTAATTGAAGAATGTGGTCACCTGGATGCACCGGGAAGACCGATTTTGTACAGAACAACCCAGAACTTCCTAAGATGTTTAGGGCTTTCAACGCCAAAGGATTTACCTGAGCTTGACCTATCAAAGCTAAGCCCTGAATATGAACAGATTTCGCTACAGATGGACGAAGACACCGAGATTGAGGGACAAGAAGCCATATTATCGGAGGATGAAGAATAACACGGGAAAGGATAATGCAAAATGAAAATAGCACTAATAATTTTAGCAAGCATTTTAGCGCTGATTTTTGTCTTGCTTATGATTCCTGTCAGGCTTTTGGTGGACTATAAAAAGGACGAAGTTACAAACGAAACATCCCTTGTTATCAAGTATTTGTTCTGGAACTTCAAGCTTTTTGGAGATAAGAAAAAAGAAAAGCCTGAAAAGGAAAAACCGAAAGAAGAGAAAAAGCCCCTTTCTTTCAGCGAAAAAAGGGACAAGATTTCAAAATATATAAAGATTTTTGAAGACACAAAGGACGAGATAAGAGAGATTCTTGATTACTCAGCAAGAAGAGCCATTGTGTTTGAGAAGATTTACACCGACATTGAGTTCGGCTTTGAAGATGCCATGCATACGGGAATTTTTACCGGTGTTCTAAACGGATTTGTGTATGGCGTTTTGGGATTTATCCATCAGCATTCTAATCTTATGGATATGAAAGTGAACATCCAGCCGATTTTTGAAAATCCTTGCTTTAAGGTTAAAGCAGGGTGCATACTTCGGCTTAAAAATGTGCATATTATAATTGTTGCAATAAATATACTTAAAATACTAAGAAAAATCAGGAAAACGGAAAGGAGCAGTTAATTATGGCAGAACATCCTATTCAGGGACTTATGGATACCGCGATGAGCAACATCAAATCCATGGTTGACGTTAACACAATCGTAGGAGATGCGGTCACAACACCGGACGGAACGGTGATTATCCCTATTTCCACAGTAAGCTTCGGCTTTGGTGCAGGTGGCACTCAGTTTGCGGCAAAGCAGGATACCGTTACACCGGACAACCCTATGTTCGGCGGTGGCTGTGGCGGTGGAGCAAACGTTAAGCCAATCGCATTTTTGGTGGTTTCCGGCGGAAACGTGAAGCTACTTCCAATCAGCAACAGAACAACACCTGTTGATAAGATTATTGATATGGTGCCGGAAGTTGTGGACAAGGTGAACGGTGCACTAACAGGAGCGGTTGATAAGATTGTCGCAAAGCGTGACAAGAAAGCAGGCGAAAAGTGCGACGATAAGGAAGCACCAAAAACATACGTAGATATAGCAGAATAAGGTTAAGGGTTGCATTTTGCAACCCTTAATTAAAATTTAAGGAGAAATCTTGTGGCATATACAAAAAGAGATAAAATTTTGATGCGGGTGCAAAAACCTACACGTTACACAGGTGGCGAGCTTAACAGCGTTATGAAGGACAAGAACGCCGTTGACTGCCGATGGGGTTTTTGCTTCCCTGATACTTACGAAATAGGTATGTCCCATCTTGGTATGAAGATTTTGTACCACGGACTAAATAAGCGTAGCGATACCTGGTGCGAAAGAGTTTTTGCGCCTTGGGTTGATATGGAAGCGGAGATGCGCAAAGAAGATATCCGTCTTTTTGCCTTGGAAAGCGGTGACGAAGTTAAGGATTTTGACATTTTGGGCTTCAGCCTTTCCTATGAGCTTGCATACTCAAATGTTATAAATATGCTTGACCTTGCGGGTATTCCGATTTTGGCAAAAGACAGAACCGAAAGCGACCCTATCATTTGTGCAGGTGGACTTTGCACCTATAATGCAGAGCCGATTGCGGAAGTTTTTGACTTTATGATGCTTGGCGAAGGTGAAGAAATTATAAGCCTTGTAACCGATGAATACATAAAGTGGAAAAAGAGCGGAAAGAAAAATAAGCAGGATTATTTAAAGGAAATTGCCAAGCTTGAGGGCATTTATGTTCCGTCTTTTTATGATGTTTCATATAACGCTGATGGTACAGTGATGGCCATCACTCCAAACACAGAAGAAGCAAAGCCTGTGGTTAAAAAGCGCATAATGGCGGACTTTGACTCAGCATATACACCTGAAGAAGTCATTGTGCCATTCGGCGAAGTGGTGCATGACAGAGTTATGCTTGAAGTTTTCCGTGGTTGCATCCGTGGTTGCAGGTTTTGCGAAGCAGGCTATGCCTACAGACCTGTTCGTGAGCGAAAAGCAGACCACCTGATTGATATTGCGGACAAGCTTTTAAGCTGTAGCGGATATGACGAAATTTCCCTGTCTTCCTTGAGTACAAGTGATTATACAGAGCTTAAGGAATTAACCGATGGACTTCTTACTTTAACCGAAGAAAAGAAAATCGGATTGTCGCTTCCGTCGCTTCGAATTGACAACTTCTCTTTGGAGCTTATGAAAAAAGTGCAAAAGGTGAGAAAATCAGGTATTACCTTTGCACCGGAAGCGGGAACACAGAGAATGCGTGATGTTATAAACAAGAACATCACCGAAGACAATATTTTAAAGTCTACAAGAATGCTTTTTGAAGGCGGTTGGACAAATGTTAAGCTGTATTTTATGATTGGACTTCCAACCGAAACAGATGCCGACGTTGAGGGTATTGCAGACCTTTCACAGAAAGTTCTGGACGAATATTTTGCAATCCCGAAAGAAGAGCGGGCTAAAAATATTAACATAACAACAAGTACGTCAAGCTTTATTCCAAAGCCGTTTACCCCGTTCCAATGGGCGAAGCAGGATAGCCGAGAAGAAATCGTGAGAAAACAGGATATCCTAAAGGCTACCATCAAAAACCGCAAGATAAAATATAACTGGCACGATAACCGTGCAAGCTATTTAGAGGGCGTTTTTGCACGTGGAGATAGACGACTTCTTCCTGCAGTTTTGGAAGCGGTTAAAATGGGTTGCAAGCTTGACGGCTGGGACGAAGAATTTAAGTTCGATAAGTGGATGCAGGCTTTCGAAAGGTGTGGAATTGACCCTGACTGGTATTTGAGAGAGCGTTCTTATGACGAAATCTTACCTTGGGACCACCTTGATTTAGGCGTTACCAAAGAATTCTTTATGCGAGAGAATGAAAAGGCAAAACGTGGCGAAACCACACCGAATTGCCGTGAAAAATGCGCAGGATGCGGTGCAACTTCCTTTAAGGCAGGTGTTTGCTATGAGTAATTACGTTTTGAAATATTCAAGGGATGACAGGGTAAAATACATTTCTCACCTTGATTTTATAAGAACTTTCCACAGAACTGTGCGCCGTGCAGGACTTTTGATGAGCTTTTCTCAAGGTTTTAATCCACACCCTGTTATGACTATTGCTATGCCACTATCCGTTGGTGTAACATCTAGTAGCGAGTACATAAAAATCGGCTTTGCCGAAGATTATTCCGAAACCGAAATTATGGAAAAGCTGAACAATGCATTTCCTGTGGGATTTAAGATTTTGGCAGTAAAGAAAACCGAGGGTAAAGAACTTGATTTTGCAAAGCTGGATAGGGCGATTTATGATGTTGAGCTTGAATGGAGCGGAAATGATTTTAATGCGGAAAAATTTTTGGAAAACAAGTCGCTTTTGGTTATGAAAAAGTCCAAAAGTGGCGAAAAGGAAGCGGATATCAGGCCGTATATCCATAGCTTTGAAGTAACAAGCCAAAGCGAAGATAAGATGACCATAACAATGTGTCTTTCAGCAGGAAACAACTATAACTTAAAGCCTGACACAGTAATTTCCGCAATGGAAAAGTACACCGATGGGTTCAAAGTTGACTTCTTTGCAACACACAGAGCAAAGATTTTAGCAGGAAATAAAGAACTACTATAACAATAAAAAAGCACCGAAATTTCGGTGCTTTTTGTTTGTTTTTAATACATACCACCCATTGATGGATCCATCTGTGGAACTGCTGGAGCGCTTGGAGCCGGCTTATCAGCAACAAGGCTTTCTGTTGTAAGAACCATTGATGCAACAGAAGATGCATTCTGAAGAGCTGAACGTGTAACCTTAACTGGGTCAACAATTCCAGCCTTAATCATATCAACATATTCTTCAGTTAATGCATTGTAGCCAATGCCTTTCTTCTGGTCCTTAACCTTATCAACGATAACGCTACCCTCAAGGCCTGCATTCTTTGCAATCTGTCTAACAGGTTCTTCTAATGCCTTTAGAACAATCTGAACGCCTGTCTTTTCGTCGCCCTCTGTTTCATCCAAAAGCTTTGCAACTGTTGGGATAATGTTGATGTAGCTTGTTCCGCCACCTGCAACGATACCCTCTTCAACTGCAGCCTTTGTAGCAGCCAAAGCGTCTTCAATTCTGTACTTCATTTCTTTCATTTCAGTTTCTGTTGCGGCACCAACCTTGATTACAGCAACACCGCCTGCAAGCTTTGCAAGTCTTTCCTGAAGCTTTTCTTTATCAAATTCTGAAGTTGTATTTTCAAGTTCTGTTCTGATTTGGTTAACACGAGCCTTAATCTGGTCCTTGTCACCCATACCATCAACGATGATTGTGTTTTCTTTCTGGATTTTAACCTGCTTTGCACGGCCAAGCTGGAAAACTTGTGTATCCTTAAGGTCAAGACCAAGCTCTTCTGAAATCACCTGACCGCCTGTTAGGGTTGCGATATCCTGAAGCATAGCCTTTCTTCTGTCACCAAAGCCAGGAGCCTTTACAGGAACGCAAACGAATGTTCCGCGAAGCTTGTTTAGGATAAGTGTTGTTAGAGCTTCACCCTCAACATCTTCTGCGATAATCATAAGCTTTTTGCCCATCTGAACAATCTGTTCAAGTAGTGGCAGAATTTCCTGAATGTTAGTGATTTTCTTGTCTGTGATAAGTATATAAGCATCGTCTAAAACTGCTTCCATCTTGTCAGTATCTGTAACCATATACGGAGAAATGTATCCGCGGTCAAACTGCATACCTTCAACGATGTCGGAATATGTTTCGGCAGTCTTTGATTCTTCAACTGTGATAACGCCGTCAGCTGTAACCTTTTCCATTGCTTCTGCAATAAGCTCGCCGATTTCGTCATTTGCGGCAGAAACTGCGGCAACTCTTGCGATGTCCGCCTTGCCGTTTACCTTCTGTGCGTTTGCAAGAAGTTCTTTTACTGCTACATCAACAGCTTTCTGGATTCCTTTTCTTACGATCATTGGGTTTGCGCCTGCTGTAACGTTCTTTGTTCCCTCGCGAACCAAAGCCTGAGCAAGTAGTGTTGCAGTTGTTGTACCGTCACCTGCTATGTCATTTGTTTTAGTAGCAACTTCCTTAACAAGCTGTGCACCCATATTTTCGAATGGGTCGTCAAGCTCGATTTCACGAGCGATTGTAACACCGTCATTTGTAATAATCGGTGAACCGAATTTTTTGTCCAAAACAACATTTCTGCCCTTTGGTCCAAGTGTGATTTTTACGGTGTCTGCAAGCTGGTTAATACCGCTTTCTAATGCGTGTCTTGCATCTTCACCGAAAAGTATCTGCTTTGCCATTTAAAATCCCTCCAATTAGTCAACAATAGCCAGAACATCTGACTGTCTTACGATAGTATATTCGTTGCCGTCAAGCTTAACTTCTGTGCCGGCATATTTTGAGATAAGAACCTTGTCGCCAACCTTAAGCTCCATCTTAACTTCGTGTCCGTCAACAATTCCGCCAGGGCCAACGGCGCAGACCTCTGCAACCTGTGGCTTTTCCTGTGCCGCACTTGTTAAAATAATGCCACCCTTTGTTGTTTCTTCGGCCTCTAACATCTTTATAACAACTCTGTCCGATAGTGGTTTAATATTCATAATTTCGCCTCCTGATATCATTTAGCACTCTATCCGTTAGACTGCTAATATTTATATTATATCTTTATTTTAGTTGTTGTCAAGACCTTGCAGGATAAAATTCCCAATTTGTTCACAAATTATTGGATTTTTAGTTTGTAAAATTCTCAAGCTTTAAAAAACCGTCCTCTTTACTGTATGCAACAACACCCTTGTTTAATTCCTTAATATCTTCAGGCGGATAGTATGACGGGTCGATGACAACGGCGGTTAAAGGGCTTTCTTCACCGCCTGCAATTTCGTATAGGGTAAGGGTTTCGCCGCTAAGTCGCATGATATAGGTGGGAAAAGTTGCAGAAAGGGCTGTATCAGTATCTTTTTCAACGTCGTTTTTGTCTATCATAACTTCCCGTCTTTCATTTTCGCTTAGATTTTCGGGGTTATTATTTTTTGAACAGGAAATTATAAGTGCAAAGGTGGCAAAAACTGCTGATGCCACCATAATAAAACGCAATTTTTTCATATAATTTTTCTCCTTTTTAAAAATATATTATTTTAGTTATATTTTCCAATTTAGTGGGCTTTTATACAAATATGTTTTTTTCATAAATTTTGTTGCATAAATTGAATTTTTGTACTATAATATAATTGGATATAAATGTAACTTACCCGGGAGGTGTTGCAGAGTGAAGCATGCAAGAGCAAGAGACGGAAAAACCGGAATCACAAGAAAATCATCCGGCACAAAACGTCCGGTTAAAATGAGTGAATTTAAAAAGGCTGAAAGAGCGGGACGAATAGAAGAGCAATCTCCGTCAAAGGCTTATTTTGAACAAAAGCGAAAGGCTAAGAAAAAGGCAAAGAAAGCTATTTTCTTGAAAAAAGCAGGAGCCATCGCAGTTATCTGCCTAGCAATAGGCTTTGTTGTGGTGCTTGGCATTGGCTCGGGAATGTATGCTGCAATCTCCAATGAAGTAGATGACCTTGACTTTGAAGGTATGGCATACAACTTCTCTTCAATTATGTATGCAGACGATAAAGACGGAAACTCCACCGAAGTTGCATTCTTACACGATGACGGAAACCGCGAATGGGTTGATTCTGATAAGATACCCGAAGTTGCAAAAGAAGCGGCTATTGCTATAGAAGACGAAAGATTTTTAAAGCATAATGGCGTTGACTTAAAGAGAACTACAGGTGCGGCTTTTGGATGGGTTATTTCAAAGATTACGGGAAAATCACCATCTTATGGCGGAAGTACCATAACCCAACAGGTAATGAAGAATATAACCAACGAAAAGGACAAAACAGTTCTTCGAAAGATAAAAGAAATGATGAGAGCGGTGGCTTTGGAAAAACGCTTCACCAAGGACGAAATTTTAACGACATACCTAAACATCAGTTATTTCGGAAACCAGTGTTATGGCGTTGAAGCGGCGGCGAAGATGTACTTTTCAAAGAAAGCCATTGATTTAACACTTCCTGAGGCTGCAATGATTGTGGGAATAACTCAGGCACCAACCCGTTTTGACCCGTTCAGAAACCCTGAAAATGCTACAAATAAGCGAAATACTGTTCTTATGAAGATGTATGAGCTTGAAAAAATAAGCAAGGAAGAATATGAAGCGGCGATAAATTCACCTCTTGGCGTAAATGATTCAAGAAGCGCACTTAACAGCTCAATTTACAGCTATTTTGTGGATCAGGTTATAAACGACGTTATTGAAGACCTTCAGGAACAAAAGGGCTATTCACAGGCCTTTGCATCTTCACAGGTGTTCGGCGGTGGTCTTAAGATA
>JAFUJN010000074.1 GCA_017468095.1 Clostridia bacterium | reverse complement strand
TTGTCTTTCGTTTGAAAATATTATAGCAAAATCATACGGCACATCTTGTCGCAAAGCGTTGTTGTTTTTTGGCATAAGTTCGACAAATATATTAAATTTTCTATTGCATTAAAAATTAAAATGAAGTATAATGTATAAAAGAGGTGATTACAGGTGAAAACTGAAAAACATATAACATCAATCGGCGGTCAGGCAATCCTAGAAGGCGTTATGATGCGTGGTCCTTTTAAGACGGCTATGGCGGTTAGAAAACCTGACGGTGAGATTGTTTGCAAAGTAGATGATAATGGAACAAAGAAGAAAAATAAGTTCCTTTCCCTACCTATAGTTCGTGGTTGTGTCAACTTTATTTCAAGTCTTGTTCTTGGAATGAAGGCTATAATGTTTTCAGCAGAATTTATTGATTTGGAAGATGAAGAAGAAACAGAAAGCAAGTTTGATAAATGGCTGGAAGAAAAGTTTGGCGACAAGATAAAGGATATTGTTATTTATGTTGCTATTGCCCTATCCCTTGTGTTAAGCGTAGGTCTGTTTATACTTCTACCTACTGCTATTGCACAGGGTATTCAGGACATATTAAAATGGATTGGCTTTGAAGAATTTGCATCAAAGGGCAGTTTCTTAAGCACCATTGAAGGCATTGTTAAAATGGTTATATTCATTACTTATATGTATTTAATCTCTCGTATGAAAGAAATTCGACGTGTATTTGAATATCACGGAGCGGAGCACAAAACAATCGCTTGCTACGAAGCCGGCGAAGAACTTACAGTTGAAAATGTTAAAAAGCATACCCGTTTCCATCCAAGATGCGGAACAAGTTTTCTTCTTATAGTAATGATTGTCAGCATCGCAATTTATGCGCTTCTTCCAAGCTTTAATGAGTATAGTGCTATTGTTCGCTTACTGCTTAGAATGGGAACAAGAATACTTCTTCTTCCTGTTGTTGCAGGGCTTTCATACGAAGTGATTAAACTTGCGGGACGTTCAAATGGATGCGTAAGAACACTCACCAAACCCGGGCTATGGCTTCAAAGACTTACAACCTGTGAGCCTGATGACTCACAAATAGAAGTCGCAATCCAGTCAATGATAGCAGTTATTCCGGAAGATAAGGAATCAGATAAATGGTAATTAAAGAACTACTTCAAAATTCTATTACAGCTTTAAGGGAATCAGGTAATGATAACCCTGTTTTTGAAGCACATGCACTATTTCGTCATGTGCTTTCTCTTTCTGCAACGGACTTAGTTTTGATGCACGATAAAAAGATTTCAAAAGCACAAGAAAAGAAGATTTTGGCATATCTTGAAAGACGTTTATCAGGCGAACCGCTTCAGTATATCTTAGGCACACAGGAATTTATGTCGCTGGAATTTAAGGTTACGCCATCTGTTCTAATTCCAAGAGCGGACACCGAAACATTGGTCGAATATGTAATAGATAAAAAGAAAAATGACGGCTTTTCCCTACTTGATATCGGCACAGGAACAGGATGCATTCCGTTAAGTATTGCGGCATTTTGTCCAAGAGCATTTGTACGTGGAATTGATATAAGTCCCGACGCAAAAAAGCTTGCGGAAGAGAACTCAAAAAAATTGATGTTAACTGCTCGTGCAAGCTTTGAACTTTGTGATATTTTAAATGAAATCCCAAACGGAAAATACGATATTATAACGTCCAATCCTCCATACATCAAAACTGAAGTAATTGACGGATTGCAAACAGAAGTTAAAGACTTTGAGCCACACCTTGCCTTAGATGGCGGCGCTGACGGTTTAAAATTCTATCGCAGAATTTGCGAAATTGCACCTAACCTTTTAACAAAAGGCGGATTATTGGTGTTTGAAATTGGATATGACCAGGCGGATGAAGTATCAACCCTGATGGAAGAAAACTTTACGGATATTTCCGTTATAAAAGACTTGTGCGGTAATGACCGTGTGGTTGTTGGAATGTTAAAATAAAAAAGCAACAAAAAAAGACTGAATGAATTTCATTCAGTCTTTTTAATTTTGACTTATTTCTTAAGGTTAGCCTCAAGTTTTGCAAGTTCTTCTGCGATTTCCTTTGGAAGTCTGTCGCCGAACTGTGCGAAGTATTCCTTCTGATTTGCAACGTCTTCAAGCCATACTTCCTTATCAACTGTAAGAAGTGCCTTTAGAGTTTCTGCATCGATATCAAGGTCTGTGATGTCGATATCTTCCGGCTTTGGCATATAACCAATAGTGTTATCAACAGCGTCAGCCTTACCTGCGCATCTGTCAAGAATCCAAAGAAGAACTCTCATATTGTCACCAAATCCTGGCCACATGAAGTTACCTTCGTCATCCTGTCTGAACCAGTTAACGTGGAAAATCTTTGGAGCCTTTGCTGGATCCATCTTCTTGCCCATCTCTAGCCAGTGACCGAAGTAGTCA
>JAFUJN010000073.1 GCA_017468095.1 Clostridia bacterium | reverse complement strand
TTCTTCCCTGTGGGTCTTTCATTCTCACCGATTAAGGGCCCTGAAGGTAACATTGAATACCTTGCATACCTAAAGAAAAATGCAGACCAGCGTACCGTTACAAAGGAAGACATTAAAAATGTTATTGACAGTTCACATAGCGAGCTTTCGAGGTGATAAAAATGAATCTTTTGAATGATATTATAATCACAAAAAATCGTGCTATAGCTAAATCCTACGCCAAGGTGAATCTTACCCTTGATGTTTTAGGAAAATTACCTAACGGCTATCACGAAGTTAAAATGGTTATGCAACCTCTTAACCTTTTTGACCTTATTATCGTTAAAAAATCACCTTTTGGAATTACTGTTAAAACAAATATTCCCCATCTTCCTTGCGATAACAGAAATATCGCATATAAGGCGGCAGATTTGTTCTTTGCTGAAACAGGAATAAAAGGTGGCGCAAGCATCAAGATTACAAAAAATATTCCTATTGCAGCAGGCCTTGCAGGTGGAAGCGGTAATGCGGCGGCGGTGCTTTGCGCATTAAATCTTTTATACAACGCAAATCTTTCAAAGGAAAAACTTTTTGAAATGGGGCTTGCCCTTGGCGCTGATGTGCCTTACTGCATTAAAAATGAAACATCACTCGCTGAAGGAATTGGCGAAAGGTTAACCACACTTTCCCAAATACCAGCCGTTCCTGTGGTTTTGGTAACACCGCCTATCAACATTTCAACAGCGGATATTTATAGCCGAATTGACTCGGCGGAAAATCTTCCAAAGATTGATACTGACGGTATGATTTCAGCAATCGCAGAATGTGATACAAAAAAGGTTGGCGAAACCCTTTCAAACGTTATGGAAACCGTCACAATTAACGATTGCCCCGAAATTTTAGATATTAAGAAAAAGATGCTTGAGTTTGGTGCATTCGGCTCGGTTATGAGCGGTTCAGGGCCATCTGTGTTCGGTATTTTCCCTGATAATGAGTCAGCAAAAGTTGCTTGCGACTATTTCTCGGTAAAATATGAACGAACATTCTTAACTCATACAATATGAAAAAAAGCGACGTAAAAACGTCGCTTTTTTATTCTTCGTTTATATATCCCACAACTTTTTGAACGCTTCTTATAGGTGCATCCTTTGCAGTTCCCCATTCCATATCACGATTGCGGTAGTCAAACTTCAAGGTGAACTTATGGATATCATCATTTATGGCTTCAAGTTCCTTTTCTTCCTTTTCAATTAAAGCATTTAAGAAGTCGCCATTTGCACGCTCCAAAAGCTTTTCAAAATGCGGAAGACAAAAGCCTTTTGATTTTTGAAACTTTTCCCGAAATTCCGGTTCATCCTTATACATCAAAGCCAAAACATCGCAATATCTATTCATTGTCTTTTCGATTTTCTCGCAGACAATGCAGGAGTCAACAGTTTCCTTGATTGTCGGGGTTTCCTTTTTGAAAAGTCCCTTTTTAGCATTTTTCAAAGCAGAAATCTTTTTTCTAACCTCTTGAAGATGAGTATCCAAAACCAATGCAAGTGATAACTTGTTCTCTTTTTCAAACATCATTTCAAGGTGCTTTTTGCAAAAACCCTTTTCGTTTGAAAGCTCTCTATGGTCAGGCTCCATCATAGCAGCGCCAAGCTCATACTCAACCGCTTCTTTTTCAAGTTTCTTTTCAATAAGGCATAGTGGACACTCGCAGGCTTCGTCAAATGCCTCGTTTATCGGGATTGTATAAATCTTCTCTTTCATAACTACTCACCCATTTTTGCGTAAACAGTTTTTGAAGAAATTCCAGGAAGTTTTCCTATCTTCCCAGCCATTGCACTTATTGTGTCTTCTGTAGCGTCAACGGCAACACTTATTATGGATACTTCCCTTTCCTTATACGGAATGCCCATTCTGCCAATTATGACATCGCCATAAGCGTGCAATATATCGTTCAGTTTTGTTACTGAATCAAAGTTTTCAACTACAATTCCAATCAGTGCAACTTTTGTTTCCATCTCTTCTCCTTACATACTCTCTACTGCTTCGATACCAAGTAGGTAAAGTGCAGATTTTATAACCTGACAGCTTGCCTTAACAAGTGCAAGTCTTGCCTTTTTAACATCTTCCGGAACGTCATCCTTTAAAATCGGGCAACTGTTATAGAACTTGTTAAATAAACGTGCAAGTATTGTTACATAACGGTTTACATAGAACGGTTCGTTCTTATCAGCAGCGTCTTTTACTGCATCCAAAAATGCGTTTAGGTGTGTTACTAAAGTATATTCTTCGTCAGTTGTTACAAGTGAATAATCAGCGTCTGCAATTTCAATATCGCTTCTTCTTAGAATGCTCTTACCACGTGCATAGCTATACTGAACATAAGGTGCTGATTCACCCTCAAAGTCAAGCATACTATCCCAACTGAACACAATATCCTTTTCTCTTGAGTTCTTAAGGAATGTATAAAGAATAGCACCGATACCAATCTTCTTTGCAACTTCGTCCTTATTTTCCATATTTGGACTATTTGTTTCAATAATTTCACAGGTTTTCTGGATTGATTCATTTAGAACATCTTCCAAGAATACCACGTCACCGTGACGGGTTGAAAGCTTCTTGTCAGGGAATTTTACAAGGCCAAAGTTTACGTGCTCACAGCCCTTTGCCCAATCCCAACCGGCTTTCTCCATTACCGCAAAAATCTGCTTGAAATGTAGGCTTTGCGGTGTTCCAACAACGTATATGTTCTTATAAAAATCATATGTTCTGTGACGGTATAGTGCCGCTGCAATATCACGGGTTGCATAAATTGTAGCACCGTCTGACTTTAAGATAATGCAAGGTGGTGTATTTTCACCAAGCTCCGGAAGTTCAACAACCTTTGCACCTTCGCTATCTGTTAAAAGGCCCTTATCACGCAAAATGTCAACGACTTCGTCCATCTTGTCAGAATAAAAACTTTCGCCGTTATATGAGTCAAAGCTTACGCCAAGCATATCATAAACACGCTTGAACTCAACAAGACTTAAATCACGGAAATGTTGCCAAAGAGTAGTTGCTTCATCGTCGCCTTCTTCAAGCTTTTTGAAGTATTCTCTTGCCTCATCCTCAAGTTCAGGTTTCTTTTCTGCTTCTTCGTGGAACTTAACGTAAATCTTCAAAAGCTCGTTGATTGGGTCCTTTTCGATAACGCTGTCATCACCCCAAAGCTTGTAGGCAACGATAAGCTTACCAAACTGTGTTCCCCAGTCACCTAAGTGGTTAAGTTTTACGGTATCATATCCAAGCTGGCTATAAATTCTCTCAAGAGAATGACCAACTGCAGTTGAGAAAAGGTGACCAATATGGAAAGGCTTTGCAATATTCGGTGAAGAATATTCAACAAGAACAGTTTTGTCCTTTCCTAAATCTGATTTACCGTAGTCTGCGCCCTTTTCAAGAACTTCGGTTATTGTATTCTTTGTAAAAGCAGTTCTTGAGTAGAAGAAGTTTAAGTATCCGCCAACAGCCTGTGCCTTTTCAATGTTTTCATCTTCCGAAAACTTTTCTGCAAGCTCTGCCGCAATTACCGGCGGTGCTTTTTTTAGTGTTCTTGCCAAAATAAAGCAAGGAAACGCCAAATCCCCAAGCTTCTGCTCCGGCGGAGTTTCTACTGCCTTTGCAATAGTCTCCCTATCAAGACCTGTTATACTTGTAATTTTGTCAATAGTATACTCTCTAAAATCCATATCATTTATCCTCTTTCGCTGTATTCTGAAAGTTGCTCTTTTAAAACATCAAGAGCTCTGAGTGCAATAGCATTATATCTGTCAACCTTGTTTTTTATTCGCTTATCAAGGCTCTCTATTATGCCAAAGTTTGCATTCATTGGCTGAAGCTTTTCAATGCTCTCGTCCGATATATAGTTTGGAAGTGCACCAATGGCGGTTTTTGAGTCAGGCTCAAACATTTTTCCGCCCAAAATCATCTGCGCCATATTAAAGCCTGCCAAAATTCCTGATGATGCTGACTCAACATAGCCCTCAACGCCTGTAATCTGACCTGCGAAGAATACCTTTGGGAACTTTTTCATCTGATAGTACTTATTAAGTATTCTCGGCGCATCAATGTATGTGTTTCGATGCATAACGCCGTAGCGCACAAATTCTGCATTCTCAAGGCCCGGTATCATTGAAAACACCCTTTTTTGTTCACCCCATTTAAGATTTGTCTGAAATCCCACAAGGTTATAAAGGGTGGCTTCGCGATTATCCTGACGAAGCTGAATAACGGCATAGGCATCGTCTTTTCCTGTTTTAGGGTTAGTTAATCCAACAGGCTTTAACGGCCCGAATAAAAGGGTTTGCTCGCCTCTTTTTGCCATAACTTCAACCGGCATACAGCCCTCGAAAACCTTTTTGTTTTCAAATTCCTTAAGCTCTGCAGTTTCGGCATTTATAAGCTCGTTATAGAAAGCGTCATACTCTTCTTTTGTCATAGGACAGTTGATATAGTCGGCAGTTCCGCGGTCATATCTTGCACCATAGAACACCTTGTCCATATCAATGCTTTCGCGTGTTACAACAGGTGCTGCAGCATCGAAAAAGTAAAGTCCGCTACTTTCGGTAAGCTTTGCAATTTCTTGGCTTAATGCATCAGATGTCAGTGGTCCTGTTGCAATTATTGTGTATTCGTCAGGGTTAATTTCGGTGACTTCTTCCGACATAACAGTTATATGCGGATTTTCCTTAATAAGCTTTGTTGCAAACTCAGAAAAAACGTCTCTGTCAACAGCCAAGGCTCCGCCTGCCGGCACTTTTGATACGTCCGCTGAGCGCATCATAACTGAGTCAAAAAGTCGCATTTCTTCCTTTAAAAGTCCGCAGGCATTTTCAATCCTGTCGGCTTTTAAGGAGTTTGAGCAAACAAGCTCGAAAAAGTTAGGGCTTTTGTGGGCAGGTGAGTATTTTTTCGGCTTCATTTCAAATAGCTCAACGCAAATTCCGTGTTTCGCAAGCTGATATGCTGCTTCAACACCTGCAAGACCTGCACCTATTACCTTTACTTTCATTTATCGGATTTCCTTTCCGCTTTTTTTTCGTATTTACAATTTTCGTTTGCGCAGTAAGTCTTAGCGTTCTTGCCTTTTCGCTTTAACAAAATTCCGCCACATTCCGGGCACTTTTCCTTTTTAACAGGAGTATCCCAAACCATAAAGTCACACTTAGGGTTATTTTCACAACCAAAGTATGTTTTGCCTCTTCGTGACTTTTTAGATAGAATTTCGCCGCCGCATTTCGGGCATTTAACACCTGTTTCGTTACGGATTGCCATTGTGTTCTTACACTCAGGGTATCCAGGGCAAGCAAGGAACTTTCCGAACTTACTGATTTTATATACCATCTTACGTCCACACTTATCGCATACAACGTCAGATTCTTCGTCTTTAATCTTTACCTTTTCTACTTCCTTTTGAGCATTCTCAAGGTTTTTTTCAAAATCAGGATAGAATTCTTTTAAAATCTTAACCCAATCAGTCTTTCCGCCTTCAACTGCGTCAAGCTTCTGTTCCATTCCTGCTGTAAACTCAATATCTACAATATTTTGGAAACTCTTTTTCATAATATCTGTA
The DNA here is from genome assembly GCA_017468095.1 of Clostridia bacterium. Classification (GTDB taxonomy): domain Bacteria; phylum Bacillota; class Clostridia; order UBA1381; family UBA1381; genus UBA1738. The sequence goes on along the minus strand of JAFUJN010000073.1, from coordinate 630 downwards.
GTTATCATACCAAGCTCTGTTGGAACAAGCTGTTTTTTAATACGTCTTACATATCCACGGGATACGATTGTAGTAATTGTTGGAGCATAGGTACTTGGTCTGCCGATTCCGTTTTCTTCCAAAGCGTGAACTAGTGCCGCTTCTGAATATCTTGCAGGTGGCTTTGTGAAATGCTGAGCTGAGTCAATATTCTTTATTGTAACTTCCTGCTTTTCTTCAAGTTTTGGAAGTGTTTTATCCTTTTCCTTTTCATCATCGCTTCCTTCAACATATACCTTCTGGTATCCCTTAAACACCATTTCAGAGCCTGTTGCACGATAGGTATGTGTACCTGATGTTAGAGTAACATTGGTTGTGTTATATACGGAAGCTGCCATCTGGCTTGCCGCAAATCTTTCCCAGATAAGCTTATATAGCTTGAACTGGTCGTTTGTCAGCTTATCCTTTACAGATAGCGGTGTTATATTTATGCTGGTCGGACGGATTGCTTCGTGAGCGTCCTGTGAATTTTTGCCTGACTTATACTGTCTTGGCTTAATATATTCCTTGCCATACTGCTCTGTAAGATAGCCGATAGCTTCCTTCTGTGCATCAGTTGAAATACGAAGTGAGTCAGTTCTCATATAGGTG
>JAFUJN010000008.1 GCA_017468095.1 Clostridia bacterium | reverse complement strand
TATTCCGTCACCAAACGTTGTAAGAAACCATCAGGAACAGAATGCCCGTGAGTTTGAAAAGAACGAAGCGGCGGTGGTTGTTGTGGAAAACGAGCTTTCAGCGGATAGTCTTTATGAAAAAATGATAGCCCTGACAAGTGATAAGCAGGAGCTGTTCAAAATGGGTAAAAACGTACGAAAGCTTGCAAAAATTGATGCTCTTTCTGAAATATAGGCTCGTATAAAGAAAACAGGTACACAGAAATAGAATTCTGTGTATCTTTTTTTGAAAAAAGCGGATTTTTTCTCAATAAAATATAGACTTTTTGCAAAAAATGTAGTAATATATAATTTGGAGTATTATAAATAAGAAAGGAAACCTTTAATGGAAAGATTAAAGATAATTGTAAAAGCTCTTGACGATAAACGAGCAGAAAACATTGATGTATTAAATATTTCGGAGCTTACATCTTTGGGCGATTACTTCGTTATTTGTACCTGTAACTCAAATGTTCAGGTAAGAGCGGCGGCGGATGAAGTGGAGCATCAAATGAAAGAAGCAGGATATGAAGCACTTCACACAGAAGGCTATCGTGGTGGAAGCTGGATACTTCTTGATTTTGCCGATATAATTGTTCACGTAATGGACAGAGAAACAAGAGATTTTTATTCACTCGAACGCTTATGGGATGATGCCCAGCGTATCGATGTTGAAATAGATGATTAAGGGGAGATAAACCTATGAAAACTTATGATTACAAAAATATTGAGAAAAAATGGCAAGAAAGATGGGAAGCCGAGGGCTGTTTCCACGCTGAAAACGGTAGCGAAAAAGAGCCGTTTTATGCACTAATCGAGTTCCCATACCCATCAGGACAGGGTCTTCACGTAGGACACCCAAGAAGCTACACAGCTCTTGATATTTTGGCTCGAAAGAGAAGAATGCAGGGCTATAACGTGCTTTATCCTATCGGTTGGGACGCGTTTGGTCTTCCAACAGAGAACTTTGCTATCAAGAATAAAGTTCACCCAAGAATTGTTACTCAGCAGAACGTTGCAAACTTTACACGTCAGCTAAAGATGCTTGGATTCTCTTTTGACTGGTCACGTGAAGTTAACACAACTGACCCTAATTACTACAAGTGGACACAGTGGATTTTCCAGCAGCTTTTCAAGAAAGGTCTTGCATATAAGCAGGAAATGCCAATCAACTGGTGTACAGGGTGTAAGGTTGGTCTTTCAAACGAAGAAGTTGTTAACGGCGTTTGTGAACGTTGCGGAAGCGAAGTTGTTCAGAAGAGAAAGAGCCAGTGGATGCTTAAGATTACAGAGTATGCACAGAGACTTATTGATGACCTTGACGAAGTTGACTATATCGAAAGAGTTAAGACTCAACAGAAGAACTGGATTGGCAGAAGTGAAGGCGCAGAAGTTACATTCCGTTTAACTTCGGGGGATGACATCGTTGTTTACACAACAAGATGCGATACACTATTCGGCGCAACATATATGGTTTTATCACCGGAGCACAAGATTGTTGAAAAACTTTTACCAACTCTTGAAAATGCTGATGAAGTTAAGGCATATATTGCAGAAGCGGCTAAAAAGTCAGAATTTGAAAGAACAGAGCTTGCAAAGGATAAGACAGGCGCACAGCTTTGTGGCGTAAACGCTATAAACCCTGTAACAGGCAAGGAAATCCCTGTATTTATTTCAGACTATGTTCTTGTAACCTACGGAACAGGTGCAATTATGGCGGTTCCTGCACACGATAGCCGTGACTGGGATTTTGCGAAGAAGTTCAATCTTCCGATTATCGAAGTTGTTGCAGGCGGAGAAGACGTTCAGAAAGAAGCATACACCGATGTTTCAAGCGGTAATATGGTAAACTCAGGCTTTTTAGACGGAATGAGCGTTAAAGAAGCAATCCCTGCAATGATTAAATTCCTTGAAGAAAAGGGAATAGGCCACAAGAAAGTTAACTACAAGCTTCGTGACTGGGTATTCTCACGTCAAAGATACTGGGGTGAACCAATTCCGCTTGTATATTGCGAAAAGTGCGGTTGGGTATGTATTCCTGAAGAAGAGCTACCTTTGGAACTTCCTGAACTTGGCACATTTGAGCCTGGTGAAAACGGTGAATCACCGCTTGCAAAGGCTACAGATTGGATAAACACAACTTGTCCACACTGCGGTGGAAAAGCAACTCGTGAAACTGATACAATGCCACAGTGGGCGGGTTCAAGCTGGTACTTCTTAAGATATATGGACCCACACAATAACGATGCCTTAGCATCAAAAGAAGCTTTAGAATACTGGTCACCAATCGATTGGTATAACGGCGGTATGGAGCATACAACTCTTCACCTATTATACTCAAGATTCTGGCACAAGTTCCTATACGATATCGGCGTAGTTCCAACAAAAGAACCATACCAGAAGAGAACATCTCACGGTATGATTTTGGGTGAGAACGGCGAAAAGATGTCTAAGTCAAGAGGTAACGTGGTTAACCCTGACGAAGTTGTTAACGATTACGGCGCAGACGCAGTTCGTACATTCGAAATGTTTATCGGTGCTTTTGACCAGTCAACACCTTGGTCAGAAAAGGGCTTAAAGGGTTGCTATAAGTTCCTAGAGCGTGTATGGAATCTTCAGGAGCTTTTGGTTGACGGCGACGAATATTCAAAGGAACTTGAGAGTGCAGTTCACAAGACAATCAAAAAGGTTGGCGACGACTTTGAAAAGATGAAGTTCAATACAGCCATTGCCACAATGATGAGTCTTGTAAACGATTTCTATAAGGCAGAAAAAGTAACAAAGGGCGAATACAGAACTTTAATCACACTTCTAAACCCTGTTGCACCACACGTTACAGAAGAGCTTTGGGAAATGTATGGTGACGGCGGAATCCTTGCTTGCAAGGCTTGGCCGGAATATGACGAAGCAAAGACTATTGATGACGAAATCGAAGTTGTTGTTCAGATAAACGGCAAAATCCGTGACAAGATTATGGTTCCAAACGGCGCATCAAGAGAAGATATGGAAAAAATCGCCATGGAAGCAGATAAGGTTCGCGAAATGATAGATGGAAAGACTGTTGTTAAGGTAATCTGCGTTCCTGGTAAGCTTGTAAATATCGTAATTAAGTAACAAAAAAGGTACGAACAAAAGTTCGTACCTTTTTATCTTGGCTCTTTGTCAAATTTCAGGACTTCGCCGTTTTTTGCATCTATTTCATAGTCGTATTCATAGCCCTCAAAATCAAACTCGATTTCATAAACCTGTCTTCCGTCTTCAAAATCAAGCTTGGATTCATAGCGCTCCACATTCTTTCCGCTAAGCCCTGCATGAGATAAAGCGGTCTGCTTTGCTGTCTCTTTTGAAATAACTGTGCTTTGAGTTTCAATAGGTTTTTCCGTTGCGTTCTGACCCGAAACTGTAGTATCGGCAGTAGATTGCGGGACAACTGTGCTGTTTTCCGTCTCTTGGTTACTACAGCCTGGGATAAACAAGGTTGCTATCAAAAGGCACAATATAACAAGACAAATCCCGAACAAAGTTTTTGCACTCATATTCATTTTATTTTCCATAAAACACCTCCATACGTGTACTTTTTAATATTATGCACGTAAAAAGTGTATTTTAAACAAAAAATCCGCAAGAATAATTTCTTGCGGATTTTGATTAAATAACAGTTCCTTTTGGTACAGGAACAGGGTATGAGTCCTGACCGATAATTTGTTTTCCATCTGTAACGGTAACGTCCTTATCAAGAACCACATATTCAAGAGTAGAATTTTCACCGATAACAGCGCTTTGCATAAGAACGGAGTTCTTAACAACAGCACCCTTTTTAACAACCACATTTCCTGAAAGAACGCTGTTAATAACTGTTCCCTCAATCTTACAACCGTCAGCAATGTAGGAGTTCTCAACAGTTGCGTCGCTTCCGTATTTTGTTGGTGGAAGGTCACGGTTCTTGGTGTAAATAGGAAGTTTCGGGTTCTTAAGCATTTCGTCCTGAACTTCCTTTCCAAGGAAATTCATATTGTTGTTATAGTATGCTATCATACTGTCAACCTTGTCGACATAACCGTCATGCTCATAACCGAAAATTCTTAAGCCACCCATTTTCTGAGCAATAGCGTCTTTAATGAAATCGTGATTTCCGCGAGCGGAGCATTCATCAAGAATACTCTCTAAGAGTGCTCTTTCCATTACGAAAACGTCAATTCCCGCATTTGTTGTCTTTGGATAATACGGGCAAACTTCGATATCGGTGATTGCACCGTCTTCTGCCACATCCAATAGAGTGTAGCGTGAAAGTTCTTTTTCTTCAACGCCTGCCAAGTTCTTATAAATAACTGTAACGTCGGCATGATTTTCCTTGTGGCTTTCCAAAACCTTTTCAAAGTCAATGTTATAAACACAGTTGCCAAGTGAAAGGATAACGTAAGTTTCACGGCTCTTTCTGATGTACTGACGGATTCCGTTCAGGATATCAAGGTCGCCTCTGATAATTTCCGCAGCATTTTTGTTACCGATATTTGGAGGCAAAATGTGAAGACCGTCATCTTTCATGTGTAAATCCCAAGGAGCACCGCTTCTTAGGTGGTCCATAAGTGATGAATAGTTGGCTTCTGTTGCAACGCCGATACGGCGAAGACCTGCAGTTGCCATGTTGGAAAGGATAAAGTCGATAATTCTGAATCCGCCTGCCATAGGAAGAGCTGATGCACTTCTGACATCTGTAAATGGCGGAATGTTTATATTACTGGCAATTATAATGCCCATTGTATCTCTCATTTTTTATGCCCCCTTTTAATTTGCTTCAACCATTGAGCATTTTGGAATATCGGCACCACCGGAAACTGTTGCGCCACCTTCTATAAGTACAAGACCGTCGGTACACATAGAAGAAATATATGGGCTTGAATCATCTGTGGTTTCGCCGATTACGGCGCCATCTTCGATAACAGCGCCCTGACCGATAACGGCCTTTGTGATTTTAACATTTTTACCGATTTTAACATCAGGCATTATTACAGAGTCGGAAACTTCTGAGCCGTCACCTACAAATACGCCTGAGAAAACAACGGAACGTGAAATCTTGCCGTGGACTCTGCAACCCTGTGCAACAGAGCTATCAATAATTTTTGCATTATCGCCGACATACTGTGGGGCAAGAGCTGTGTTTCTTGAATAAATGCTCCAGGTGTCGTCATAAATATCAAACTTTGGTGGGTCTTCAATAAGATCCATATTTGCTTCCCACAAGCTCTGAACAGTACCAACGTCCTTCCAATATCCCTCAAAGCGATAGCTTACCATCTTTTCGCCGTTATTAAGCATAGCAGGGATGATGTTCTTACCAAAGTCATTGGAAGATGCAGGATCGCGTTCATCGTCCATAAGATATTTCTTAAGAATCTGATAGTCGAAAATATAGATACCCATTGAAGCAAGGTTACTCTTTGGATTCTTCGGCTTTTCTTCAAACTCTACGATCATACCGTTTTCGTCAACGTTCATAATACCGAAACGTGACGCTTCTTCCCAAGGAACCGGCATAACAGCGATGGTAATTGCCGCACCTGATTTTTTGTGAGTTGCAAGCATTTCGCCATAGTGCATTTTATATATATGGTCACCGGATAGGATAAGTACGTTATTTGGAGAAAATCTATCCAAAAATCCTAAGTTCTGGTAAATAGCGTTTGCAGTACCTTTGTACCATTCGCCTGCTGCCGCACTCTGATACGGTGGAAGAACATATACACCGCCACGGTTTCTGTCAAGATCCCAAGGACCTCCGTTTCCGATGTATGTGTTTAGTTCAAGCGGTTGATACTGGGTAAGAACGCCCACTGTGTCAATTCCTGAATGAACACAATTAGATAGAGGGAAATCGATGATTTTATACTTTCCTCCAAATGGTACGGCCGGCTTGGCTACGTTTTTGGTTAGCGCACCAAGTCTGCTGCCCTGGCCGCCTGCCAGAATCATTGCTACACAATCTTTTGCATTCATTTAATATCTTCCTTTCCAACTTTTTTTAAATAGATAACAGACAAACCCTTTATATTCACGCTGATTTGATAAGGCAATCCCTGTGTATCTTTATTCTTTTTGGTTTTATATTTTTTGGAACGGGTAACGGTAGACCCGCCAAAACGTTTCCAGTCGGAGTTTATAACAACTTCATATTCGCCGGCTTCGGGAACGCATAGTACATATTTTTCACGGCTAACCGGTGTGAAGTTTGCAACCACCACCACATTGTCGCCGTCCTTTGATGAGCGGTAGAAGGAAATAACCGAATTATCTCTGTCCTGCTCGTTTATCCAGCGGAAACCGTCCCAATCACGCTCAATTTCCCATAATGCCTTGTTTTCAAGGTAGAAATGGTTAATCTCTTTTACATAGTCGTGAAGCTTTTTGTGGTTTTCAATATCCAAAAGATGCCACTCAAGACCCTCATCATAACGCCATTCAATGAACTGGCCGATTTCGCCGCCCATAAACAGCATCTTCTTTCCCGGAAGAGTCAGGTAATATCCCAAAAGTGCACGGTAACCTGCGAATTTTTCTTCATAAGTTCCGTACATTTTATCAATAAGTGATTTCTTGCCGTGCACCACTTCATCGTGAGATAGTGGCAGGATAAAGTTCTCGGAATATGCATAAAGCATCAGGAATGTTAAAAGGTCGTGGTTGAACTTTCTGAAATACGGGTCCATTGACACGTAACGAAGAGTATCGTTCATCCAACCCATATTCCATTTATAGTTAAATCCAAGACCGCCGTTTTCAACAGCGCCCGTAACCATACTCCACGCAGTTGATTCTTCTGCAATCATAAGAATGTTCGGGAATTTTGCGAACATTATTTTATTCAAATTCTGTAAGAATTCAATAGCTTCAAGGTTATGGTTTCCGCCATAGATGTTTGGAATCCACTCGCCACCCTGACGGCTGTAGTCACGATACAGCATTGAAGAAACAGCGTCTACACGAAGACCGTCAAAATGATATTCGTTCACCCAGAAAAATGCGGATGACAAAAGGAAAGAAACAACTTCGCTTTTTGAATAGTCAAAAACCATAGTTCCCCAGTCCTTATGCTCGCCAAGACGGGTATCTGCATATTCGTAGGTCGGTGTTCCGTCAAAATGGAAAAGTCCGTGGGCGTCGCGAGGGAAGTGGGCAGGAACCCAGTCCATAATAACGCCGATGCCGTTTTCGTGACACTTATCCACAAGATACATAAGGTCTTCCGGTTTTCCGAAACGTGATGTTGCGGCAAAATATCCTGTAACCTGATATCCCCAAGAGCCATCGAACGGGAACTCTGTTAGTGGCATAAACTCGATATGAGTATATCCCATTTCAAGAATGTATGGGATAAGCTCATCTGCAAGCTCACGATAGGTGTAAAAACTTCCGTCTTCGTGAGTTCTCCAGGATGCCGCATGCATTTCGTAAATATTCATAGGCTTGTCATAGATAGGAGTAGCTTCTCTTTTCTTAAGCCATTTTGAATCGTGCCATTTATACTTTGGAAGCTCCACTGCAACCGATGCGGTTTCAGGACGAAGCTGACAGGAAACTGCCATAGGGTCAGATTTCAAAACCGTATTTCCAGAAGTATCTGTTATGGCATATTTATAAAGAGTTCCGTCTTTTATATTTTCAAAATATCCGCACCACACGCCGGTTGTGCCAAGTCTTGTAAGAGGCATCCCGATTCCGGTCCAGCTGTTTTCGTCGCAAGCTAAAGACACACAGGCTGCATTTGGCGCCCATACCGCAAATCGCCATCCTTTATCTATCTTATGAGGGCCAAGCATTTCGTATGCTTTAAAATTAGTGCCTTCGTTATATAAATAAAGTTGAAATTCGCTTATTCCATACCAGTCTTTAGATGGAGATTGCTTCATGTCGTTGCCTCCTGTTAGTAGTTTAGTCTCAGATATAATTATATCACACATATTTTGGGCAGTAAAGACTAAAAAAGTACATTTTGTTAAGAAAATTTTGTGCAATCTGACAGAAAAATATAAAATATCCAGTTATTTTACAAAATAGGCAAAAAAATTAAATTATATAGGTAGAGTTTTCTAACCTATAACTCGATTTTCTGTGAAACGGACCTTTCATTGAAATCTCAAAAAGATTTTAAAGTTGATATGTAACCATTTTGAAAGGATTATTGTGTTAACTAAAAGCATTATAAATGATAATATAATCTACAAGAAAACACTATCAAAAAGCCTCCCTTGTGTATAGGGAGGTGGGTTGCGAAGCAACTCGGAGGGATTGTAATGGACTATAAACACAACAAAGAAATTGTACCACTTGCAAAAGCACTGCGAAAGAATATGACAAAAGAAGAAAAGCATCTTTGGTATGATTATTTGAGAGAATACCCTATCAGGTTTATAAGACAGAAGGTTATAGGAAAATATATTGTAGATTTTTACTGTGCTAAAGCGAAACTTGTTATTGAATTAGATGGATCACAGCATTATGAGGATAAAGGAATAGAAAAAGATGCTTTGAGAACAGAGTTTTTAGAACAATATGGACTAAAAGTTGTAAGAATATCAAATCTTGATATAAACAAAAACTTTGAGGGAGTATGTATATTCATTGATAGTGAAGTCAAACAATCCCTCAGTCAACTTCGTTGACAACTCCCTTTACACAAGGGAGCCTTCTTTATAAGTGCCATTTATAAGTGTCGGGAAAATGCCGAAGATTTTCCGATC
>JAFUJN010000072.1 GCA_017468095.1 Clostridia bacterium | reverse complement strand
TAAAAAAACTTCTTCTAAAGTCTTGTAAAATTTTGGTGTATGTTGTATAATATATGATGAAAAAAATTTTATAAAGGAGAAAAATGAAATGAGTCAGTTTTTAGAGAGAATCAAAGAACGTGCAAAACAGGATAAGAAAACAGTTGTTTTGCCGGAGTCAATGGACAGAAGAACTATTGACGCTGCAGCAAAGGTTTTGGCGGAGGATATTGCGAATATCGTAATTATCGGTACACCTGAAGAAATTGAGGCAAATTCAGAAGGTCTTGATATTTCAAAGGCTACTATTATCAACCCATATACTTACGAAAAGACAGAAGAGTATATCAATCTTTTTGTTGAGCTAAGAAAGTCAAAGGGTCTTACATACGAGGAAGCTAAAAAGCAGGCACTTGAAGATTATATGTACTATGCTTGCCTAATGGTTAAAGCAGGGGATGCTGACGGCGTTGTATCAGGTGCTTGTCACTCAACTGCAAACACTCTTCGCCCAAGTCTTCAGATTATTAAGACAAAGCCGGGTGTTGCATTAGTATCAGCATTCTTCGTAATGGTTGTTCCTGATTGTGAATACGGTGCAAACGGAACATTCATTTTCGCAGATTCAGGTCTTGAACAGAATCCTGATCCTGCAAGACTTGCTGCAATCGCAGGCTGTTCTGCAGAATCATTTGAACTTTTAGTTGAAGAAGAAGCAAAGGTTGCTATGCTTTCTCACTCATCAATGGGTAGCGCAAAGCACGCTGACGTTGATAAGGTTGTTGAAGCAACAAAGATTGCAAAGGAACAGTATCCAAATGTTAAGCTTGACGGTGAACTTCAGCTTGACGCTGCAATCGTTCCTGAAATCGGTAAGTCAAAGGCTCCTACATCAACAGTTGCAGGTGAAGCAAACGTACTTGTATTCCCAGACCTTGATGCAGGTAACATTGGTTACAAGCTTGTTCAGAGATTAGCTAAAGCAGAAGCTTACGGACCTATTACACAGGGTATCGCAAAGCCAATCAATGACCTATCAAGAGGTTGCTCAGCTGATGACATTGTAGGTGTTGTAGCAATTACTTGCGTACAAGCTCAGGCAGAGAAATAAGTTTGGCTAAACTTCCGTATCTCACTACTTTTTGTGTGGGGCAGTACACACGTACGGCACCCACACTTCAAAGCAGCAATCTACGAAATTTTATCTCAAACTAACTGTAATATAAAAGAACATTTCGAAAGGAAGTAAATATAATGAAAGTATTAGTAATTAACGCTGGTAGTTCATCACTTAAGTACCAGCTTATCGACATGGATACTCATGGCGTTGTAGCAAAGGGTCTTTGCGAAAGAATCGGTATTGACGGTTCAAAGTTAACACACAAAAATACTGCTCAAAAATCAGAAACAGTATTTGAAAAGCCAATGAAGGATCACTCAGATGCAATCGCAATGGTGATTGACGCTTTGGTTAGCCCTGAATGTGGCGTAATCAAGTCAATGGACGAAATCGGTGCAGTAGGACACAGAGTTGTTCACGGCGCTGAAACATTTGCAGATTCTTGTGTAATTGATGATAAGGTTATGGACGCACTTCGTGCTTGTGTGCCACTTGCTCCACTTCACAACCCTGCAAACATCATCGGTATCGAAGCTTGTGCAAAGCTTATGCCTAACACAAAGCAGGTTGGTGTATTTGATACAGCATTCCACCAGACAATGCCTGAAGAAGCATATATGTATGCTCTTCCTTATGAAATGTATAAGGAACACAGAATCAGAAAGTATGGTTTCCACGGAACAAGCCATAAGTTTGTATCTCAAGAAGCTGCAAAATTCCTTGGCAAGCCTGCAGAAGAGCTTAAGATTATTACTTGTCACTTAGGAAACGGTTCATCTGTTTCTGCAGTAAAGAACGGCAAGTGTGTTGATACATCAATGGGCTTTACTCCACTTGATGGTGTGGTAATGGGCACACGTTGTGGTTCAATCGACCCAGCTGTTGTAACATACCTTGTTAATAACTGTGATATGACAGCCGCTGAAGTTGATTCACTTATGAACAAGAAGTCAGGTGTATTCGGCGTTTCAGGCGTTTCAAGTGACTTCAGAGACTTGTCAGCAGCAGCTGATGAAGGTAACAAGAGAGCAGAACTTGCTCTTAAGATGTTTGCATACAGCGTTAAGAAGCTAATCGGTGCTTATGCTGCTGCAATGGGTGGCGTTGATGCTGTTGTATTTACAGGTGGTATCGGTGAAAACGACGGTGCAAACAGAAAGGCTATCACAGAAGGTCTTGAATTTATGGGAATTTCTATAGATGACGCTAAGAATAAGATAAGAGGCGAAGTTGCTGATATTTCAAAGGATGGAGCTACTGCAAAAGTTCTTGTAATTCCTACAAACGAAGAGCTTATGATTGCCCTTGACACAGAAAGACTTTTGAAATAAATAATATACAAAAAACACTTGATAAGTTTGTATAACTTGTCAGGTGTTTTTTTGTTACTCTGAATTGTTTTTGGGGTATATAATATAGTACCAAATACTTTGGAGGGATGCTAAAATGAACAGTTATAAAATGGAAAACATAAGAAACGTTGCGGTTATGGGACACGGAAAATGTGGTAAGAGTTCCATTATTGAAGCGATGCTATTTAACAGCGGAGCTATTAACAGAATTGGTAAAAATGCAGATGGCACATTGACATCTGATTTTGATATAGAAGAGACAAAAAGACAAATGTCAATTTCTACATCGGTTGCTCCTATTGAGTGGAAGGATAATAAGCTCAATATGTTAGATACACCGGGTTACTTTGACTTTGTCGGCGAGGTTAAAGAGGGAATAAGAGCAGCTGACTCTGCACTTATTGTCCTATCAGGAAGGAGCGGTGTTTCCGTTGGTACAGAACAAACTTTTAAGTTTGCAAAGCAAAAGGGCGTTCCTACCGTCTTCTTTGTAAACAAAATTGACGATTCAAGAGGTAATTACGAAAGAACTCTTGAAGAAATGAAAGAAAAATTCGGCAAAGCTATTACACCTTTTGTATACCCAATCAGAGAAGGCGAAGAATTTAAGGGCTTCGTTGATATCGTGGATATGACAGCACGTCGTTATGAAGGTGAATATAGAATAGAAATTCCTGTTCCAGAAGGAATGGCAGAAACTATTGCACCTCTTCGTGATATGATTATGGAAGCTATCGCAGAAACTGACGATGCTTTGATGAACAAGTATTTTAACGGCGAGGATTTCACATTTGACGAAATTAAACAGGCTATAAGAAAAGGTGTTAAGGACGGAAGTATTTACCCTGTATACTGTGGATCAGGTGCGAATAATATCGGTATTCGAAGCTTGATGGATGGTATCGCAAAATATCTTCCTGCTCCAAACGAGATTACAGAAGTTGCGTATGATGCAAAAACAGGTGAACCTTTAGAAGTTGTTCAGGAAGTTACAGATACTACTTCTGCAATCGTATTTAAGACTGTTGCCGATCCATATGTAGGAAAGATGTCTTTCTTCCGTGTATATTCAGGAAGCGTAAAGGCAGACAGCGTTCTATATAACGCAAATAAGGCTGCAAAGGAAAGAATCGGTAAGATATACTTCCTTTGCGGTAAAAATCAAATAGAAACAAAAGTTGTCGAAGCAGGCGACATAGGTGTTGTAACCAAGCTTGAAAACACAAGCACAGGTGATACACTTTGTGAAGAAAACAAGAACATAATCCTTACAGGTATTGAATTCCCTCAACCAACACTTTCAATGGCAGTTGAAGCTGTTAAGAAAGGTGATGAAGAAAAGATTGTTGCCGGATTCAATAAGCTTATGGAAGAAGATTTAACCTTTAATATCTCAAGTAATCAGGAAACAAAAGAAACCTTGATAAATGGTCAGGGTGAGCAACACATTGACATACTTGTAAATAAGCTAAAAGCTAAATACGGCGTTGACGTAAAACTTGTTGTACCTACAGTTCCTTACCGTGAAACAATTCGTTCAAAGGTTAAGGTAGAAGGTAAACATAAGAAACAGTCAGGTGGCCACGGTCAGTACGGCCATGTTTGGATTGAATTTGAGCCAGGCGTGACTGAGGAAATGACTTTTGAAGAACAAGTATTCGGCGGAAGCGTTCCAAAGAACTACTTCCCGGCAGTTGAAAAGGGTCTTCGTGATGCTTGCGCACATGGTGTTTTAGCAGGATATCCGGTTGTTAACCTAAAGGCTACATTGCTTGACGGTTCATATCATCCTGTTGACTCATCAGAAATGGCGTTTAAAACTGCTGCACAGATTGCATATCGTGACGGTTTAAAACAGGCTAACCCTGTAATTTTGGAACCTATTGGTTATCTTAAGGCTTATATCCCTGAAAGTATCATGGGAGATATTATTGGTGACATCAATAAGCGCCGTGGACATATTATGGGTATGGGTGAAAGTGAAAGAGAAGGCCTTAACCTTGTTGAAGCAGAAGTTCCAATGTCAGAAATGTTTAAATATTCAACTGACCTTCGCTCAATGAGTCAGGGTAGAGGTAGCTTCGAATTTGAGTTTGTTCGCTATGATCCGGCACCTCAAAATGTGGCTGAAAAAGTTATCGCAAATGCAGCTAAGAATGACCAGTAGTTATGATTGTGCATTGTGACTAAAATATTTTTAGATTTTTGTTGAATTAAAGACTTAAAATTTGACTTTGTATGTGTTAAAATGTACTATAGGTTAAAAAATAACTATTGGAAGAGAGGAATTTAAAAAATGGCAGATTTGCAACTAAAACATATCTATAAGAAGTATCCTGGCGGTGTTACCGCAGTTACAGATTTCTGTCTTGATATTGATGATAAGGAATTTATCGTTCTTGTAGGACCTTCAGGCTGTGGTAAATCAACAACACTTCGTATGATTGCCGGTCTTGAAGAAATTTCAGAAGGTGAACTTTATATTGGCGGAAAGCTTGTAAACGATGTTGCTCCAAAGGATAGAGACATCGCGATGGTTTTCCAGAACTATGCTTTGTATCCACATATGTCAGTATTTGACAATATGGCTTTTGGTCTAAAGCTTAGAAAGACTCCAAAGGATGAAATTAAGAAGAGAGTACACGAAGCAGCTAAGATTCTTGATATCGAACACCTACTTGAAAGAAAGCCAAAGGCTCTTTCTGGTGGTCAGAGACAGCGTGTTGCTTTGGGTCGTGCTATCGTTAGAAATCCAAAGGTATTCCTAATGGACGAACCTCTATCAAACCTTGACGCAAAGCTAAGAGTTGCGATGAGAACAGAAATCAACAAGCTACATAAGAAGCTTGAAACAACATTCATCTACGTAACTCACGACCAGACAGAAGCTATGACAATGGGTTCAAGAATCATTGTTATGAAGGATGGTTTCGTACAGCAGGTTGATACTCCGGCAAACCTTTACAATAAGCCATGCAATATGTTCGTTGGCGGATTTATCGGAAGCCCACAAATGAACTTTGTTGATGCTGTTCTTTCAAAGAATGCAGAAGGCGTATTCCTTGAATTTGAAGGACAGACAATTAAACTTCC
>JAFUJN010000071.1 GCA_017468095.1 Clostridia bacterium | reverse complement strand
GGTATTATATTGTATGATGAGTAAAATTGGTGAAAAACCGCTTATATAAAGAGGAGAATTACAATGAAAAGAATGCTTTTTACATCTGAATCGGTTACAGAGTGACATCCTGATAAAATCTGCGACTGCATTTCCGATTCAATACTTGACGAAATTTTAAGACAGGACCCAATGGCACGTGTTGCCTGCGAAACTACTTGCACAACAGGTCTTGTATCTATTATGGGTGAAATTACGACTGAATGTTATGTTGACTTTGCCAAGGTCGCAAGAGATGCGATTTTGGAAATCGGCTATGACCGTGCAAAATACGGCTTTGACGGAAATACTTGTGGCGTTATCACATCAATCGACGAGCAGTCACCTGATATTGCCCTTGGCGTAAATAAAGGTCTTGAAAACAAAACAGGCGAAGATGACGAGGGTAACTCTGTTGGTGCTGGTGACCAGGGTATGATGTTCGGCTATGCTTGTGACGAAACACCTGAACTTATGCCACTTCCAATTTCCCTTGCTCACAAGCTTGCAAAGAAGCTTACTGATGTAAGAAAATCAGGTCTTCTTCCATATCTTCGCCCGGACGGAAAAACACAGGTTACTGTTGAATATATCGATGGCGTTCCACATAGCATTGATACAGTTGTTATTTCAACACAGCACTCACCTGATGTTACACTTGAGCAAATCCGCGAAGATTTAATCCGCGAAGTTGTTAAAACAATTATCCCTGAAAATCTTTTATCAGAAAATACAAAGTACTATGTCAACCCAACAGGTAGCTTCGTTGTAGGCGGACCACAGGGCGACTCAGGACTTACAGGCAGAAAGATTATCGTTGACACCTACGGCGGATATGCTCGTCACGGTGGCGGAGCTTTCTCAGGAAAGGACCCGACAAAGGTGGACAGAAGTGCCGCTTATGCAAGCCGTTGGGTAGCTAAGAATATCGTAGCTGCAGGTCTTGCGAAAAAGTGCGAGGTTCAGCTTGCTTATGCAATCGGCGTTGCACGTCCTGTATCTGTTATGATTGATACTTTCGGCACAGCAACAGTTGCAGAAGAAAAAATCGAAGAAGCAGTAAATAAGGTATTCGACCTTCGTCCACACGCAATTATCAAAACCCTTGACCTTAGAAAGCCAATTTATAAACAGCTTTCAGCTTATGGCCATATGGGTCGCGAAGATTTGGGCGTTAAATGGGAAATCACCGATAAGGTGGAAGAACTAAAAGAAGCAGTTAAATAATTAAAGGCAACCGTTTGGTTGCCTTTTTTTATGATTTTAAATTTCTTATTGTAATTTTTTTTGAAATGTGATAAAATAAAAAAGCCAAATTATATTTTCACAAGTTTATGCAAAAGCTATGTTAAAAAACGTAGCTCTGGTTTATTATGCATAACTTGTGTGTGTATTATATAGTTTGGCGACTGACAGAGTTATACGTTTTTTGGTGTATGGCTCTGCCATACACTTTTTTTAATTCCGGAGGTTTTTATGAGCGTTTCTTTAGATTTATTGGCTGACAGCCTTGCTGACTTTATCAAAGAAGAATTAACCTTTAAAAAATTTAATGCAAAGAAAGCAGTAAATACAAAAGCTGTCCGTATTTTGCAAGAAATCCAAGACGTTCTTGCCTGTGAATCAAAATCAGATTTTGAAGTGGTAGAAGAAATTGTATGCATTTTTGAAAAACATAACATTTCAGCAGAAGGTCGCCACGATTTTGGGTAAAAAGCGGAACGAGCAAGCCCGTTCCCTACATTTTGTTTTCTTTAAATCAACTAATATACCAAAAATTCCGAAAAATAGTGCAGAACAACCGAAACGAACCGCAAGGGATACCCGAAGGCGTACACAGGTACGCCGAGTGGTGAGTTTCGTTTGTAGCTGAAATAAAAAAAATCCGCAAATTTGCGGATTTTTTATTTTAGCGTTCTGTGCATTTTTCAGGATTTTTATTAACCCTCTAACGCGTCTTGTAACCACCAAGCTCCGATATCAAAAGCCTTGTAAAGATTTTCTCTTTCACCTGAACGGTAGTTTGTACCCTTACCAAGCTCTCCTGTATTATCCTGAATATGGAACTTAACCTTTTTCGCAACCTGAATACCGTTTCTCTCTTCGCTTTCAACAATCTCAAGCACAAGAATAAGTCTCTTTGAAAGGTCGCCGTAGTAAATTTTATTGCCCTGTCTGTAAACAGGCTTATCTTTATATGTCAATACTTTTGCTTTCTTTGCTGCTGCCATATTTATTCTCCTTTCCTAAAACAATTCAATACGAATACTTTATTTTAGCACACTTTCGTCTCTTTTTCAAGTGTTTTTTGTCACTATTTCAACAATTTCCGGAACAAGCTCCTCTTTTCTCCATCTTCCGTAAAAGCTGACCAAAATCCACGCTGCACTTCCCAGCACCAATCCCCAAAAGACAGATACAAGCTCGCTTTTACCTGTTTCAAAAAAATATGAAAGGCCCAGAAGAAACGCCACAAGTGGCACAATATACACCAAAAATGCCGAAGCAAGCACCTTTTTTGTACCCATTTCAATTATAACGGTATCGCCTGCTTGTGCACCTGCCAGATTCTTCGCCGAAAAGGTATGCTCACGTGATGAGCAGGCCGCCTTACAGCTGGCGCAATTTTCACCACAGGCAGATTTCCGCTTAACCGCACAAATGCAGGTTTCGCCATCTACCGATTTAACAATGCCTGTTTCTCTCATACGCCCAGCATCTCCTTTGCGTGTTTTATGGCAGTTTCGGTTATGTTGTCGCCGTCAATAATTCTTGCAAGCTCGCATATTCGCTCATCCATCGAAAGCTCACGTATCTTTGTAACCGTTCTGTCCGCTTCCTCCTGCTTTTTAATCACATAGTGATTGTCAGCAGTTGCCGCAAGCTGTGCCTGATGGGAAACGCATATAACCTGACGTCCCTTTGACAGTGCGGAAAGCTTTTTCGCAATCTTCTGCGCCGCACTTCCCGAAACACCTGTGTCAATTTCGTCAAATATCATTGTGTCAATTCCATCATTTATTATGGACTTAATTGCCAGCATTACTCGTGAAAGTTCACCACCCGATGCAATCTGCACAAGTGGTTTTAACGGCTCGCCAGGGTTTGGCGAAATCATAAATTCCACATTGTCAGCACCCTTTGCACCAAAATCGCAAGGGTCTATCATAATTTCAAACTTCACCTTTGGCATATCAAGCTCGAAAAGTGCAGTTTCAATCTCTTTCTGAAGCTGTTTTGCCGCATGGCATCTTGCTTTTGTAAGCTCCTTTGCCGCCGCATTAAGCTTTTCGTTTATGTTTTCAAGGTCCACCGAAAGGGTTGATACTGCCTCATCCGCATTTTCCAGAGTTTCAAGCTCTTCCTGTGCATTTTTTAGATACTCTATTGCAGAGCTTTCACTTCCGCCATATTTACGTTCAAGTTTTGTAATGGTATCAAGACGCTGTTCCATATCATTTAGAACCTGCTCGTCATATTCAACGCCGTCTAAAATTCCTTTAAGCTCGTGAACCAAATCTTCAATTTCATATTGAATATCGGTGATTTTCGCCGAAATTTCGTCAATTTTGCCGTCAATTCCCGAAATTTTAGAAAGGCTTCTTGATGCCATGCTTACGCTGTCATAGGCGGAGTTTTCTTCATAAAGCACGCCATAGGCTTCGCTTATTGCGCCAACGATTTTCTCTGCATTTTCTATTATAACCTTTTCGCTTGTGATTTCTTCCTTTTCGCCAACTTTAAGCTCTGCCTGAGAAAGTTCGGTCACCTGATACCTTAAAAGGTCAATTCTCGCTAAGCGCTCTTCTTCATTTTTTGAAAGAGCCTCGATTTTCTTCAAAATTTCCTTGCGCTTTAAAAATAAATCCCCATACTCTGACAGGTCAATTTTCGCATAACCGTCAAGAAAATCAATATGCTTTGATGGCGTCAAAAGTGCCTGATTATCCTGCTGACCGTGAATATTTATAAGCTGTGCGCCAATTTCGCGAAGCATATTTTGTGACACCATTGACCCGTTTATTCTGCATACGCTTTTTCCGTCAGCGGTAAGGCTTCGTGACAAAACAAGGTCATCACACACTTCAATGCCGTTTTCTTCCAAAACGCCATCCAAGCTGTCACCCACCGCAAAAAGTCCCTCTACGCTTGCCTTTTCTTCGCCATAACGCACAAGGTTTTTGCCACCGCGGGCACCCAAAAGAAGATTGACAGCGTCTATAATTATAGACTTACCCGCTCCCGTTTCACCGGTCAGCACCGTCATTCCCTCTTTTACTTCTATATTAAGCTTTTCTATTAAGGCTATGTTTTTAATATCAAGTCCTAATAACATAAGTTTAAACTCACTCTTTTCCGAAGAATATCTGTCTTAATTTAATTACCATACTCTCTGCTTTTTCAGGGTTTTGGGCAATAACCAAAATGGTATCATCCCCTGCGATTGTGCCAAGCATATCGTTAGCCAAAAACATATCAAGAGACGCCGCAACGGCACTGGCCATACCTGAATGTGTCTTTACCACAACGGTGTGCATCGCCGCCTGAATGTTTATAACGCTTCGGGAGAAAATAGACAAATTCTCTTGGGTTTCCTGCTTTTCCTTTTTGGTAACAGCATACTTATATGCACCATCTGATAGTGGAATTTTTATAAGCCCAAGCTCCTTTATGTCACGGGAAACTGTGGCTTGCGTTACCATAAATCCGGCATCCTTTAACGCCTTGGTCAGCTGCTCCTGAGTTTTAACGTCTTTTTCAGTTATTATACTTAAAATTTTTGAATGTCTTTTCTGCTTCATCTATTTCTCTCCTGATTAAAGTTTTGCCATCATTGTATAGTAAAAGGACTGTTGTACCAATTTTATGGTGTTAAATGTACGTTTTGCACGTCTTATAGTTACGGTTTCGCCGGAATTTATCACGCATCTGTCCATTCCGTCAACCTGAAGCCTTGCACTCTTTCCGCCTTTTCCCAAAAGTTTTAGGGTTATACTCTTATGCTCGGACATAAGCATCGGTCTTGCAGACAGGGTATGGGCGCAAATTGGTGTTGCAATAAACAGGTTCATAGCAGGGTCAGCAACAGGTCCGCCGGCTGATAAGGAATATCCCGTTGAGCCTGTTGGCGTTGCGATAATGATGCCGTCCGACATATATTCGCTGACCTTTTCTTCTCCTGCATAAATTTCCGTTTCAATCATAGGCGCATCGCTTTTATAAATCACAAGGTCATTTAAAGCAACGTATGTATCGCCTGATTCAAGGGCGATTTCCATCATCATTCGCTCTTCAACCGCAAAATCTCCTGCCAAAAGTCTTTGACACGCAGATTCCATATCGCAGGTTTCAACTTCGGTCAAAAATCCCACTTTTCCAAGGTTAATTCCCATAACAGGAATGGCTTTTGCAGATGCCGCCTCTGCCACTCTTATCATAGTTCCGTCACCGCCAAGAACGATTACTGCATCGCAGTTTTCAAAAACATCACCGCTTGAAAAATCGGCGCATATTCCATCTATGCGGTCCTTTTCCTGCATCACAACCTGCGCCTTGCCATTAAGATAGGATAAAAGGCGCTTTGTGTAGGTATATTCTGTATCCTTTGTGTAGTTTGGAATAACTGCAATTTTTTTCACGACGGAAACTCCTTTAATGTATATTTATACATATTATACAATGTTTTTTATTGAATTTCAAGTACTGCATAATTTTTTTTGACAAATAGTGCGAGTTTTATTATAATATATGAAGAAAACCAAGGAAAAGGATTGATATATATGACAAAACTATGCATTTTTGATTTGGATGGAACTTTGATGAACACCATCCCTGCAATATCACATTTTGGAAATCAGGCACTTAAAAAATTCGGCTTCCCTGAGATTACTCCTGACAGGTATAAGCTTTTGGTGGGTAACGGCCGTGACCTTTTAATCCACAGAATGCTCCAGGAATTTGACGCAGATACCGATGAGAACTTTGAAAATGTGGGCAAAGCCTATGACAGCGCATACGAAGCTGACCCACTATATAAAACCGCACCTTATGACGGCATTTTGGATATGCTTGACACCCTAAAGGCAAAGGGACTTACCCTTGCGGTTTTGTCAAATAAGCCTGATAACGTAACGCAAGACGTTGTTCGCCTGTTCTTCGGCGACCGCTTTGATGTTATCGCAGGTCAAAAGCCGGGTGTTAAGGTAAAGCCTGACCCTGCAGGCGTATTTTTAATTTTGGAAGAGCTTGGCATTAAAGCGGAAGAAAG
Organism: Clostridia bacterium; assembly: GCA_017468095.1. Lineage (GTDB taxonomy): Bacteria > Bacillota > Clostridia > UBA1381 > UBA1381 > UBA1738. Next base: position 479 of record JAFUJN010000071.1, on the reverse strand, counting down.
CTTCTTTATCGGCGACACTTATGTGGATATTTCAACCGGCAAAAATGCAGGGATTGAGTCCATCGGCGTCCTTTGGGGATTTCGAGATGAAGCCGAGCTAAAAGGCGCAGGAGCTGACCATATCGTAGCAAAAGCGTCAGAAATTTTAGATATAATTTTGAAATAGAGATTGAGAAAAACGAAGAAAATCGAAGAAAAACGAAGCATTTTAAAGCATTAAAATTATATTTTAAAAAATTTTTAAAAAAGTGTTGACTTTATAAAAAGCTTGTAGTACAATAGCAAATGTTGGTCCGTGCCCTAATGGGTCGGACAGGAGTTTAATCGTTATATTAAGGAGGTAAATTCAATGAGCAGCTATATGCAGAAACCAGAACAGGTTGAAAGAAAATGGTATATCATTGATGCAGTAGGTAAGTCACTTGGTAGAGTGGCAGCAACTGCAGCAAGTATCTTAAGAGGTAAGCACTTACCTACAT
>JAFUJN010000070.1 GCA_017468095.1 Clostridia bacterium | reverse complement strand
GCATTAGAGAAAGACCTTTTTGATACAATGCCATATCGTGGAGATATGCATATGCATACCATCTGTTCTGACGGACTTGGAACTATAGCACAGCTTGTATCCAGCTACCGCCAGATGGGACTTGACTTCATCTGTGTAACCGACCATCACAAATATTACCCATCATTAGATGCTATCAAGATGTTTGAGGGTGTAGATACAGGTCTTACCATTCTTCCTGGTGAAGAAGTACATAACTGCGATATGGGATATGTTCATATCATTAACCTTGGCGGAAAGTCAAGCGTAAATGAGCTTATTGAAGCTGACTATGAAAACCTATGCAAAACACTGCAAAAGGAAGCGGATAAGATAGAAGACCTTGATGGAATCAATGCATTTGATTTTGCAATGCGCAAGTGGATTTGCGAAAAGATAAGAGAGTGTGGCGGAAAGGCAGTTTTCCCACATCCTTATTGGACAATCCGTGACGAATACCACGTAGAAACTGAGTTCAGCAAATATACTTTAAAACAGGGTATTTACGATATATTCGAAGTGTTTGGCGGTTGCACACCAAACGAAAACAAACTTCAGGCGGCCTTATGGCAGGAACTTCGCTTAAATGGTCTTGATATGCCGATTGTTGGCTCAACCGATACTCACGATTACTTGAAAGACGATGCTCTGTTTGGTAAATACTGCACTTTGGTATTTGCAAAAGACGGTGAAAAAATTCCTGATGTTATTATGGATAAACGCTCAGTTGCGGTGGATTTGGTAGACGAGAAAAATCCATACATTGTGGGTGATTTCAGGTTGGTGAAATATGCAACCTTCCTTATGGAAAACTTCTATCCTGTTTATGAAACCTATACACAGGATTTGGGCGCACTAATGCGTAGCTATGCGGAAATGGGACAGGGTAAAGAAGCCATTGAAGCTGTTAATAAAAAAGCACAAAACTATAAGCAACAGTTTTTTAATAAATAATAGGGAGAAATCACAATGAAAGAAAAAATCAAGCAACTTTTAGCAGATATTGAAAATCTTAAAAACAAGAATGCCGAAGACTGTGCTCTTCCTGGTAATGTGTATTACCTAAACGATGAAGAAATTTTGTGTTTAGAAAGAGCCGAGGGTGAGTCAAGATACCCTTATGATATGGACGGACGTAACCTTTGGATTCATTCATCAGGTCACATAAATGCAACAGAAAGTAACCTTACTATTTTCAGAAATTCACCACGTCTTCAGGACGAAAGCAACCTTGATTTCTGGGGCGGAATCAAGATGGAAGATGGCTGGTTCCCAATTTCAATAACAGGTATCGCAAAACAGCTTTTTGAGCCTGTTAAGGTTAATAGATACTTAGTATATGGAAAAAGAGCAGCATACTTTATTGCAGATACCGAAAAGGTGACTTTTGCAGTAAGAGCTGCAATCACAAGCAAAAAAGCCTTTGCTTTTACCTGCTATGTAATGAACAAAACCCAAGAAAATATTGAAACATACATAACTTCATACTTTAACCCGCTTTTAAAGTGTTCATTCACAGATGACGTTTGGGGCGGTTTCAAAAGATACGGAAAACTTTATGAAAATGGTTCTTGTACAATAGAGAGAAAGCCAAGCCCGGGCGAAAATGACCTTTTAAATATTGCAGTTGTCAGAAAATCAGTATATTCAGATTGCGATTATAAGGTGGAAAGCACAGCATCAAAGGCACAGTTTATGGGCGAAGCCGGAAGATGTATGGTAAATGCAAAAAGCTTAAAAGACGGAGCTTTTGCAAAATACGCATACTCTGTTAACACAATGGACGTTGCAATTTCATCAGACATTGTAAAGCTTAACGTAAAGCCTATGGGCGAAGCCACAGTTTACT
>JAFUJN010000069.1 GCA_017468095.1 Clostridia bacterium | reverse complement strand
ATGTATATAATGGCACCTGTTAAGGGATATTATATGGAATTCCCGGAAAATGTTGAAGACTACAACAAGCAAAACTGCGACGCATTTATAGAGGCATTAGAGGGTGCAGGAGTTCCATATTTTAACCTGATCAGCGAAATGAAGAAAGAGGGAATAACTGAAGAAGAAATGTTCTTCGTAACCGACCACCATTGGAAGCCGGAATATGCACTTTGGGCGGCAAATCGTGTGGCAGGTGAGCTTAAAAACAGATTTGGCTTTGATTATGACAAAGAAAAACTTAACATAGACAATTACAATGTTGAAATCCATTTTAATGCATTTTTAGGCTCACAAGGCAAGAAAACTGGCCAGTATTTTACAGAGCTTGGCCTTGATGATATTAACATAATTACACCTAAATTTGAAACATCCTTTACAGACACACAAGTGGGAAAGGATTATGTTGCAACCGGTGCTTTTCAGGATATTTTGATACACAAATATCATATAAATGATGCCGATCTTTATAACAAAAACCCTTATGCCGCATACCTTGGCGGTGACTATAGAGAGCAAATCATTGAAAACCACATGAATTTGGAAGGAAAGAATATTCTTTTAATAAAAGACTCATTCTCCTGTGCATTTGCTCCGTTTTTTGCTATGACAACTCACAATACTTATCTTCTTGATATGCGTGATTTTGCAGAATTTAAAGGCGAAAGAATAAAGGTGTCAGAGTATATCGAAAGGGTAAAGCCTGATTACGTATTGGTAATGTATACAGGCGTTACCGGTGAAGATTTGGTATATGACTTTGAATAAATACTGTAAAGAGGAATTATTATGAAATCAAAAACTGTTTATATTTGCCGTGAATGTGGCTATCAAAGCCCGAAATGGCTGGGAAAATGTTCTGCCTGTGGTGGCTGGAACACAATGGACGAGACCATTCAAAAAGAAGAGAAAAAGGTGGCTTCTACCACAAAACAATCAGCCGTTTTAAAGAAAGTCACATCTTTAAAGCAAATCGAAACAAACAATGAAGTGAGATACACAACAGGCCTTGCAGAGCTTGACAGAGTTTTGGGTGGTGGCCTTGTTAAAGGCTCATTGGTGCTGGTTGGCGGTGACCCTGGTATCGGAAAATCCACACTTTTACTTCAGATTTGCAATTCTCTTGCAATTTCCAAGAAGATTTTATACGTATCAGGTGAAGAATCGGAAAGACAAATTAAGCTTCGTGCCGAAAGACTCGGTGTTACCTGCGATAACGTGTATATCGTATCGGAAACAGATGTGGAATCTATTCTTGAATATATAAATCAGATTGAGCCTGAAATAGTTATTATTGACTCAATCCAGACAATGAATTGCGAGGAAATCACCTCTGCTGCGGGAAGTGTTCCGCAGGTAAGGGAAGCCACAAACGCATTTATGAAAATTGCTAAATCCCGTGACATTTCTATGTTTATAGTAGGCCACGTTACAAAGGACGGAGCCCTTGCCGGCCCAAGAGTTTTAGAGCATATGGTGGACTGCGTGTTATACTTTGAGGGTGACAGGCAGATGACCTTCCGCATACTTCGTGCGGTGAAAAACCGTTTTGGATCAACCAACGAAATCGGAGTTTTTGAGATGGCGAACACCGGTCTTGTGGAAGTTGAAAACCCGTCAAAAATGCTTCTTGAAGGAAGAAGCGAAAACAACTCAGGCTCGTCTATTGTTTGCACAATGGAGGGAAGCCGTGGCGTTCTTGCTGAAATTCAGGCATTGGTAACTCCTACAGGCTTTGGAAACCCAAGACGTATGGCATCGGGCGTTGATATAAACCGCGTAATTCTGATGATTGCCGTTTTGGAAAAACGCGCAAAGGTAAGCCTTTCCAATTATGATGTATATGTCAATGTGGCAGGTGGATTAAGAATTGACGAAACTGCCATTGATTTAGGGCTTTGCGCCGCGATTGTGACAGGGAAGAAAGACATTCAAATTCCTGAAGATTTGGTATTCATCGGCGAAGTGGGACTTGGCGGAGAACTTCGCGGGGTATCCCAACTTGAAAAGCGACTTACCGAAGCCGCAAAGCTGGGCTTTAAGAACGCAATAGTGCCAAGCCAGTCAATGCGTGGCGTAACCACACCGAAAGATTTGAACGTAATTCCTGTGAAAACTGTATACGAAGCACTGTCTAAAATAAAGTAAAAAATGACAGCTAAAAGCTGTCATTTTTTTATCTTACCCCAAATAATAAATCTGCGTATGATGGATATGGCCAATATGTGCGTTCAGTCATAACTTCAATCTCGTCTGCTGATTTTCTAACCTTAGCCATACGGGAAAGGATTACATCCTTATAGTATTCTGCAAGTTTTTGAGCATCATCAATCTCTTTTTTTGCTTCAAGCTCTTTTTCCAGAAGAAGTACATCTTCAAACATTTGGTTATTTAAAGCACTTAATTTTGAAATTACATTTTCTTCATAGGTGCACTGGATATCCTTGCAAGCTGATTTTTTAGCTATTACAACATCGGACAGGTGACCCATAAATGATGCGCAAGCGGGGAGTATGTCTTTCTTTGCCATATCAAGCATTGTTAATGCTTCAATGTTAATTGTTTTTGAGTAGTTATCAAGAAGTATTTCATATCTTGCACGCATTTCTGTGGCAGTAAACACCTTGTGAGCTTCAAATAACTTAACATTCTTGTCCCAAACGTAGCAAGGAAGACAGTCAGGAGTTGCAGGAAGATTTAAAAGTCCACGACTTTCTGCTTCTTTAACCCAGGCATCATCATATCCATTACCGCTAAATAGTATCTTTTTGTGCTCCTTGATAGTACGCTTAATAAGCTCGTGAAGTGCATTATCAAAATCGTCAGCATTTTCAAGCTCGTCCGCAAACTGCTTAAGGCTTTCTGCAACAGTTGTGTTAAGCACAATATTTGGACCTGAAATTGAAGCAGCAGAGCCAAGTGCACGGAACTCAAATTTGTTTCCTGTAAATGCAAATGGGCTTGTTCTGTTTCGGTCTGTGGTATCTTTTGCAAATCTTGGAAGTACGTGAACGCCTACCTTCATAATGGTCTTTTCTTTTGCGTCATAGTCTTCGTCACGCTCGATTGATTCTAAGATTTCTGTAAGCTCTTCGCCCAAGAACATAGAAATAATCGACGGTGGTGCTTCGTTTGCACCAAGTCGGTGGTCATTTCCTGCAGATGCTACAGAAAGTCTTAACATATCCTGATAATCATCAACCGCCTTTATGACAGAGCAAAGGAATAGTAAGAACTGCGCATTTTCATGTGGAGTTTTACCAGGGTCCAAAAGGTTTTTGCCTGTGTTAGTAGTGATTGACCAGTTGTTATGCTTACCGCTACCATTTACGCCGGCAAATGGCTTTTCGTGTAAAAGACATACCATATCGTGCTTTTTTGCAATTCTCTGCATAAGCTCCATTGTAATCTGGTTATGGTCTGTCGCAATATTGGTAGTAGAGAATATAGGAGCAAGCTCGTGCTGTGCAGGAGCAGCTTCGTTGTGTTCAGTTTTGGAAAGAACGCCTAATTTCCAAAGCTCAAGATTAAGCTCTTTCATAAATCCCGCAACTTTGGACTTGATTGTTCCAAAATAGTGGTCATCCATTTCCTGACCCTTTGGAGGCATTGCGCCAAATAGAGTTCTTCCACAGAACATAAGGTCAGGGCGCTTATCGTGCATATCGCGTTCAATCAAAAAATATTCTTGCTCTGCACCGACAGTAGTTTTAACAGAAGTAATATCTTCATTTCCAAAAAGCTTCAAAACGCGCATTGCCTGCTTATTTATAGCTTCCATTGAACGAAGAAGCGGTGTCTTTTTATCAAGAGCTTCGCCACCATAAGAACAGAATGCAGTAGGGATACAAAGGGTATTGCCCTTAATAAATGCATAGGAAGTAGGGTCCCAGGCTGTGTAGCCACGTGCTTCGAAAGTTGCACGAAGTCCGCCTGATGGGAAGCTTGATGCATCTGATTCGCCTTTAACAAGCTCTTTTCCGGAAAATTCCATTATAATTTTTCCATCGCCTGTTGGAGAGATGAAACTGTCGTGTTTTTCGGCGGTAATTCCTGTCATCGGCTGGAACCAATGTGTGAAATGAGTTGCACCGTTTTCAATCGCCCAGTCTTTCATAGCATTGGCAACAACGTGAGCAATATTTAAATCAAGATGCTTACCGTCCTTAATAGTTTTTTGCAAAGCTCGGTAAGTCTCCTTTGGAAGACGCTTTTTCATTGTTGAGTCATTGAATACCTTGCTTGCAAAAATCTTCGTTATGTTTTCCATATATGCTCTCCTTTTGTAAAAAACTGCAGGTTGCAGATTGTTTGTTATATAAAGAAAGGCAAGGGGTTTCGGTGTTCCTTGCCTTTTTTAGAGTATAACATTTTGGCCTGTTTTTGTCAACGATTTATTTGAAAAAACGGCTATATAATAGGGAATTATGGCAAATCATCCAAAGATTTAAATACATATCCCGCTTCTTTTGCATAATTTATTATATCGGAAAGTGCATCAGCGTTATCTTGTGACACTGCATGTAACAAAATGATGCATCCGCTGTGAAGATATGGGGTTACTGCATCAAAGGCATACTGACTTCCGCGGACATCATCTCTTAGCCAGTCTTTATACGCAAAACTCCAAAGTATTGTCTTATATCCTGCATCTTTTGCAAGAGCAAGAACTCGCTCACTGTATTCACCCTCAGGAGGTCTCATATACTTCATATGCAGGCCATAGGTATTGTAAAACTTATCGTCAAGCTCGGTAAACTCTGCACGCATCTTTTCAGGGTCAGAAAGCTTGTGCAAATTCGGGTGATTTTCCGTATGATTACCAACGATATGCCCTTCGTTAACCATTCTTTTAATAAGCTCCTGCTCACGGTCAAAATATGAGCCTGTAATGAAGAATGCGGCAGGGACGTCACATTCTTTCAAGGTGTCAAGAATTTGACCTGTGAAGCCATTTTCGTAGCCCTCATCAAAGGTGAGATATAAAACCTTTTCTTCTCTTGGGTCCATATAATATGTATCATATTTTGCAAAAAGTTCCTGTGTTTTTTTAGGAATGCTTGGTTTTGAGCCTTTTACTTTCACAAAACCCCAGCCTGAACCTGTGTTATCAAGTGCCGCTATGGAACCGGCAGGAGCAGGTGTGCTCTCCGGTTTTACAGTTGCTTTTGGCGTACTTTCAGGAGTAGGAGTAGGTGTGACCGTTGGCTCCGGTGTACTCGTCACAACTGGTGTAGGTTCAACTTCCGAATGAGTTTCGGTGGTTGTTTTTTCAGCACCACAAGAAGAAATTAAGAGTAGCGACAGCATTAAAAATATTATTTTTTTCATAACAATACCTCTTTTTTAGTTACTATTTGATATATATTCTCATAATTGAAGAAATATTAGCGGGGGAGATGGGCAGAAAAAATCCTGCCCATAAATTATCCAAGCCGTGCTTCAATTATGGATGCAAGGTAGTTGGCTTTTTGCATTATGACATCCTGATTTTCACCCTCAATCATAACACGTACGCAAGGCTCTGTACCTGATGCACGAACTAAAACTCTGCCTTTTCCGGCAAATTCATTTTCCAGATGCTGTATTTCATCCAAAATGACCTCGTCTTTATCATAATCCTTTTTCTTGCTGTTTGAAACCTTTGCATTAACAATACATTGTGGCATTGTTTCGTAAATTTTTGCAAGTTCCGACATTTTTTTGTCTGAAGTTTTTAGTATTTTCAGGATATTAAGAGCGGATATAAGGCCATCGCCTGTGGTGTTGTGGTTTAAAAATATAATATGCCCCGAGGATTCGCCACCAAGATTATAACCTGATTTTAACATTTCCTCAAGAACATATCTATCACCAACAGCAGTCTGTATAGTATTTATACCCAAATCTTTTGCTTTTAAAACAAGACCAAGATTACTCATAACTGTAATTACAAGCGTATCTTTTCGAAGCATATTCATACTTTTAAGATTTTCTGCACAAATGAGCATAATCTTGTCGCCGTCTACGACTTCGCCGTTTTCATCAATAACAATAAGTCTATCGGCATCACCATCAAAAGCAAGACCAATATCAACACCGGCGTTCTTGACATAGTTACAAATATCATCCACATGGGTAGAACCGCAGTTTAAATTGATATTTGTGCCGTTTGGGTGGTTATGGATAACAAAGGGCTCACCGCCAAGAGATGCTATAACTTTTGCGACGGTTTTATAGCTTGCACCATTGGCACAATCT
>JAFUJN010000068.1 GCA_017468095.1 Clostridia bacterium | reverse complement strand
TGACTATATTTATGCTTACATTAACTACTTCGTTAATGAAAACTTTATAGCAGCAGCGCAAGGCAAGGTTCCGGCTTGGTGGACTGCCACAAATGGTTCTATTGCAGCTTCTCCTGGTGAGCCATATGCCGCTGACCTGAACGGCTTTGCAATGAATGCGTCAGGAACTCTATCCACAAGATTTACTCCTGCAAGCGGCAAGGTTTCGCTTGTGTGGAATATGCTTATCCCGTCAGCAGGAGCTAAAGGATTCGGATTCTCTTCCAACAGTACAGATTTTAGAACTCCTGTAACCTTTGAAATAGACGATAACGGTAAGTTTGTAGTCAATGGTACAGAAATTGCCTTCTCCTATAAGAACAATGTATGGTACAAAATAGAACTTCAAATTGATACCGAAACACATCTTACCGACGTATATATCAACAGCGTTTTAAGAAAAGAAGACGTTCCATTCATTAGCGACGAAGCAGATATTTATTCCATAACATTTGAAAATAATGGTTCAAACAAAATTGTTTTAGATGATATTGCAGTACACAAAACATTTGATGCTTCAGATTTTGAAGATTATCCAACAATAGACGAAAAGCCTGAAAGCGAATTAAACGTTGGTATGGTAATTTACCCGATGTGGAGAGAAGGCGTTCACTACGGTTGGGACCTTATCTCACCATACGAAGAAAGAACACCATATCTTGGATACTACACAGGCGGTAGCCGTGAAGTTGCAGACTGGGATAACAAATGGCTGTTAGAGCACGGCTTTGACCATGCAATTTTCCCATTTGCAAGACCGGACATAACAGCTGCCGGCGCTCAGCCAAGCTTCTCTGTTCGTGGTGAAGCACTTCACGATGGATATTTGAACTCTGTTTATAAGGACCAGCTTGATTTTGCGGTAATGCTTACAAACCCGACTGCAGAAAAGTATGTAAGTTCAGCAGACTTTATTACAAATGTTGAGCCTTACCTTGTTGAGCATTACTTCAAAAACCCATCATATAAGGTGATTAACAACAGACTTTTGGTATATTGCTACAATCCAACAGGATTTGCAACCAATATGGGCGGAGTTAGTCAGCTTGCTGCTGCTTTGAACAGCTTGAATGAAGCGGCAAAGCAAATTGATAACAAAGATGGCGGAAAATATGACGGAATAATCTTCGTTGCAGACGTTTCTTCAGGCGACGGAGTGTCAATGTTTGACAGTCTTGTTTCAAACTGCAATTTTGGCTCATATATCTATAAATGGCGCTATACCTGGGGTTCAGATAAGTATGAAAATATCGTAAACGGAATTAAAACAGACTTTTCAAATGACAACAGTACTGTTGCATCAATCCCAATGGGATTTGATAACATCCCTTGGAAATACAATGAAGTCGGCATAATTGCACCTGACGGCGTACAGAAGATGTGCGAAGCGGCAGTTAATAACAGAGATGCCAATGACCCTAAAATTGTAGTTCTTACATGTTGGGATGAATGGGGTGAAGGTCACTTCTTTGCACCATCTAACATACACGGATTTGATTACCTAAACGCTGCAAGAAAAACATTTACAACAAGCGGCGAAAAAACGGATGAGGATAGGCCAACTGAAGATGCCATCAGACGAATGGGTGTTCTTTATCCTGAAGACAGACAGATTTTGAAAATCAGAAATGATAGAGTAAGCTATACATCTGATGATTTGGCAAATCTTACATCTTTAGGAAAAATAACTGTTAAAAACTCAAGAGGAAGTGCATCAAATTGTAGCAGAAGCTACTCATTAAGCGAGGGTTATTCATATACAATCTCAGGAAGCCCTGCAACTATATCATACAGCAACCTTTCAAGCTATGGCATAGATGCTTCAAAGATAACTGCTGTACGAATCAAAGGTTATGCACAAAACAGTTCTACAATGGTATTGTACTTAACAACTACCACAAAAACTAATATTGACGAAAAACCGCTAATAAGACTTGAAGGCAAAACCAGCGGAAGCTCAACAATAACCGACACAATTATATTCCCTGAAGAACCTGAAAACTTTAATGGTACTGTAACAGGAATGAGATTTAATCCGACAGCGGGTACTTCAAGCGGAAACAAGATTTATCTTCAGGAAATTGAGTTCTATACAGGCAAAATGAGAACTACAGTAACCGTTGATGATGAAGAGGTTGATTTAGTATCACCACTTGAGGAAAGCGATACTACATACATTCCTGCATACAAGTTATTATTAGACCTTAACGCTTATGTTTTGTGGGATAAGAATACAAAAACATTAACAGCCGAAAAGACCGGTGTAACTGTTAAGCTTACAGCGGGTAGCAATAAGATGCTTGTAAATGGTACAGAAAAAACATTAGACTATGCACCATATTATAAGGAAGGAAACCTGTTCATACCATATCAGGGTGTACTTGAAGAATTTGGCTACACAACAAATAACGATGTTGCCAATAGGAATATTGCTATTTGCAGTAAGAGCTATGAGGCGAAAAAGAATTACGTAAATAACTATAAGTGGGAATTCAACATTGACGGATATGCTGAGGACTGGACAATAATAGGTGTTCTTCAGCCGGTGGTTGTTCAGAATGGAATGTTACAGCTATTTGCAAAGTCAGCGGACCCGATTCTTACAATGACAGACCTTAATATACCGATGAGCAAAGCCCGTTATGCAGTTTTAAAGATTAAGAAAACTGACTCAAGCGAGGCAGGTATGTTAAGACTTTATGATGATGACACAAGTGCAAGCGGTGTTGTTTACAGGTTTAATCTGAAGCCATCAGAGGAAGTGCAGGAAATTGTTTTTGATTTGGCAACCGATGCTACAGTCAGCTCAACATATCCTAATACATATGATTCTCTTAGCAACATTACAAAGATAAGACTTGACCCGATGGATAACTATGGTAGCATATCAATTGACAGCATCAGAATTACTGACACACTTGTTGAAAGTGCTTACGGCATAAACGCATATGCATTTGAAAGCACAAATATGCTTCAGCTTGATACTAACAAGACAGGTTTTGCATATAACAACACATTAAACGCAAGCGGAACTACCGAAGGAGGCATTCTTCCTGCAACAGAAACTGTTGACGGATACTCAAATGTTATCAAGGTTATTCCTGCAAGCGGATCAAGTGCAGGCTTGTTTACTCTGGAAGAGCTTTACTACAATGGAAGTAAGCAAAAGATTGCAAATATTGCAAATGACAACAGAATCGTAAAGGTAAGCTTCTGGTATAAGGGTATTGGTAACTGTACACAATTAAGATTTGAAAATCGTTTAGGCGGTGCCCGTGACGGAGAAGAATTCCAGATAGATGATGTCTCAAACAGCGAATGGAAGTATTTTGAAGGATATATCGACCTTTCAAATGAATCAGGAACTGGAAGATGGTTCACTATGCGTGTTACAACAGGCGGAAATACTGCGCAGGACGGAGTTTACTTAAGAGATTACAAGTTTGTATGCCTTGACGAAACAACTACAGTAACTCCGACAGGTAATGACACTGTTGCAATCCGTATGAGTATGGAATCAGGCGGAGTAGATATTAGTGATGCAAAGGTTTACTTTGCAGAATACGGAGCGGATGGAAAAATGCTTACAGCAACTACGAAATCCTATCCAAACGAAGTAACTGTACTAACCAACGGAAGTACAAAAACTGAAACTGCCAAGTATTATTACTTAAACCCATCAGACGATGCGACAGAGGTAAAATGCTTCTTCTGGAACAAGTTCTTACCGCTTGGTACACAACTTACAATTACAAAATAACTAAAAAAGGAAACATAATTTAAATTGTGTTTCCTTTTTCTCTTGTAATTTTGAAAATAGTATGGTAAAATATAGGTTGAAATGTAAACAAGTTTACAAAAAAGGAGAAAACGGGTATGGAAAAGAAAAAAATTGGTATCATAGGCTTTGGACTTCGTATGGGTAACGTTATTCAGAGAGAGTTTGAATTTTTCCCTGAACTTGAAGTAGTTGCCATAACAGATATTGATCAGGAGCCTGTAAAAGAAAGAATTAAAAGAGAACTTCACACAATCGATCTTGAAAAAGTTCATTTCTATACAGATGCTGTGGAGATGCTTGACAATGAAGAGCTTGACGGCGTTTTCGTTGCAACAAGATGTGACCTTCACAAGCAGTTTGCAGTAGAAGTTTTAAAGAGAAACATTCCACTTTTCTTGGAAAAGCCGGTTGTTACAGACCTTGAGGATTACAAAGAACTAAAAGCAGCTGTTGAAAAGAGCACAGCAGGCGGTATCACATCATTCCCGCTTCGAATTACAGCTTTGGTTGATAAGATTAAGGAAATCTATGAAAGTGGCGTACTTGGAAAGCTTTCACAGATTCAGGCATACAACAACGTAAACTACGGTAGAGTATATTACAAGAGCTGGTACCGTGATGACAGCATTACAGGTGGCCTGTTCCTACAGAAGTCAACACACGATATTGACTACATAGACTATATATTAGGAAAGAATCCAGTCGAAGTATGTGCGATGGAGTCTAAAATGATATATAAAGGCGACAAGCCTGCAAACCTAAAGTGTGAAGATTGCCCGGATTATGAAGCCTGCTATGAAAGCACAAAGGTTATCCGCGAACAGGCACATGACGACCCAATGGGCGAATACTGCTCATACGGCTGTGACGTTGGCAACCACGACAGCGCAACAATCATTATGCGCTATGACGATGGTATGCACGCAGTTTACACACAGAACTTTGTTGCAAGACACGAAGCAGGAAAGCGCGGTATGAGAATGATTGGTCAGGAAGCAACTGTTGAGTTTGACTGGAACAAGGATGAAGTATTACTATTCAGCCATACTGAAAAGAAAGTTGAAAGATTTACAGTTAAGCCTGCATCAGGTGGCGGACATTCAGGTGGTGACTTTGCACTACTTAAGGATTTCGTTGCACTTATGAACGGCGACCAGTCTGTTAACAGCTTGCAGGATGGCTTAAACAGCGCATACATCTGTATGAAGGTTCGTGAATCTGCCGAGGAACATAAGTTTGTAACTCTATAATATACATATTTAAAGAGGTAGGGAGCACCCTGCCTCTTTTTTTGTGCTTGAGAAAAAGGTGGCAAAATATACAAAAACTGTCTTTTTAGAACTACAAAATTTTGTTATTATTTTACGAAAAAAATAGTTGCAATTTCTAAAAAAAGGTGGTACAATGTAATATGTATAAAATTGGCTCAAAATGCCTAATAATGCATGTAAATGCGAAAAATAACAAAGGAGATAGAAAGAAAGGGGTCA
>JAFUJN010000067.1 GCA_017468095.1 Clostridia bacterium | reverse complement strand
TTTAAGCTCTTATCAACATTTCCTTTTAAAGTTACTTCGTTATCTGAATTAAAGCCCATAGATGTGCTGTTAAACTCAGAGCCGGCATTGGTTGTCATAATGATAATTGTATTTTCAAAGTTGACAATTTTACCGTGACTGTCCGCCACTCTACCGTCATCCAAAATTTGTAAGAAAAGATTAAATACATCAGGGTGAGCCTTTTCAATTTCATCCAAAAGGATTACAGAATATGGCTTTCTTCTCACCTTTTCGGTAAGCTGACCTGCTTCGTCATATCCAACATATCCAGGAGGTGAGCCAATTAGCTTTGAAACCGAATGTTTTTCCATAAATTCGGACATATCAAAACGAATAAGCGCATCTTCTGAATTAAACATAACTTCTGCGATTGTTTTTACAAGCTCAGTTTTTCCGACGCCTGTAGGACCTGCAAAAATAAATGAAACAGGGCGTTTTCTTACAGAAATATCTGCTCTGCCACGTCTTATTGCACGAGAAACTGCGAAAACCGCCTCTTCCTGACCAACAACTCTTTCGTGAATTCTATTTTCCAAAGACAATAGGCGTGTTGCCTCGTCTTCTGTAAGTCTATGAACAGGGATCTTTGTCCAACCTTCAATTACTGCCGCAATATCGTCTAAAGTAACTTCGCTGTCTGCTGCTTTTTCGTTTAATTCGCTTAAACGGCTCTTTAATTCAAGCTCTTCCTGGCGCAACTTTGCCATTTTCTCAAAATCCTGCTTTTCGGCAGCATCTTGTGACTCATTTGTTATCTGTGACAGGCGTTTTTCTGCCTTTTTAGCTTCATATAGCGCAATATTTTTAAGGTTTACATGGCTTCCTGCCTCGTCAATAACGTCAATGGCTTTATCAGGTAAAAATCTATCGGTAATATAGCGTTCACTCATACGGCAGGCTTCTTCTATAACCTTGTCGCTGATTTTAACGCTGTGATATTTTTCGTAATAATCCTTAATACCCTTTAGTATTTCCACAGATTCGCTGACACTTGGCTCGTCTACCAATACAGGCTGGAAACGGCGTTCTAAGGCAGAATCCTTTTCGATGTGCTTTCTATATTCAGAAAGCGTTGTTGCTCCTATAATCTGTATTTCTCCGCGAGCTAGAGCAGGTTTTAAAATATTTGCAGCACTCATTGCACCTTCTGCATCTCCCGCTGCTACAATATTATGAATTTCGTCAATTACAAGTATTACGTTTCCTGCGTCTTCTGCTTCTTTTAAAAGGCTCTTAAGACGTGCTTCAAACTGGCCTCGGAACTGTGTTCCTGCAACCAAAGCTGTAAAGTCAATCAGGTAAAGCTGGTATTCAAAAAGTTTTGGCGGAACATTTTCTTCTGCAATTCTGCAAGCAAGTCCCTCTGCAATGGCAGTTTTTCCAACACCAGGTTCACCCAAAATTACCGGATTGTTTTTCGAACGTCTGTTTAAAATCTGTATCACACGCTCAATCTCAGTATTTCGGTTAATTACTCTATCAACTTTTCCCTGTTTTGCCTTATCAGTAAGGTTTGTTCCGTATGTGTCAAGCATACTTTTTTTGTTTCCACCAAAAGGCTTTTTCTTTTTATCCTTTTTGCTATCGCCATCTATCTCTTTAGAATCTTCTGTCGGTTTTCCTTTCATAAGTCCTGACAGGAAATCAAAAGGTGCAGTAGGTGCTCCACCTTCTTCATCCATATTGAACATTCCGGACATCATTCCTTCTAAAGCTTCAGGATTTTCTTCCATAGTGGTCATAAAATTAGCCATTTCTGAGTTCATATTTTCAATGTCTTCATCAGAAATGCCCATTTGTTCAATCATATTATTTATAGGTGCTATGCCAAGCTCTTTTGCACAAGCTATGCATAGTCCTTCATTTACCGTCTTGTCACCTTCCATTTTAGTTATAAAAACTACAGCCGGATTTTTGTGACATCTCGAGCATAAAGTCATATCTAAACTATCCTTTCCTTTTTAGAAAACTACATCGT
>JAFUJN010000066.1 GCA_017468095.1 Clostridia bacterium | reverse complement strand
GCCGGCAAATGCCTTCTTAATCTGAATAGCGATCAGGTCCATTGTGATGCCAGCTTCTCTCTGCTCTAGTGATTCACCAACACAAACGATTGGGATAAGACCCTTTTCTAAAGCTTTCTTTGTCTTTAGGTTAACTGTTTCGTCAGTTTCGTTGTTGTATTCACGTCTTTCTGAGTGACCGATGATAACGTACTCTACACCAAGGTCCTTTAGCATATCAGCTGATACTTCACCAGTGAATGCGCCCTTGTCTTCAAAGTGTAGGTTTTCAGCACCGATTTTAACGTGTGTGCCGCTAGCAGCTCGAACAGCTTCTGATAGGCAAACGTATGGTGTGCAGCAAACAACTTCGCAGTTAGAACCGGCAGTTGCAGCGGCAACTTCCTTGATATAGTCATAAGTTTCGCTTGGAAGCTTGTTCATCTTCCAGTTTCCGGCAATAATGTATTTACCCATTATAATATCTCCTTTTGTGTGTATGATAGGCTGAAGAAAATTTCCGCATCTCGCCATTTTTTTGTTAGGGGCGGTACGCCAGTACAGCACCCTGACTGCAAAAAGGCAATCTGCAAAAATTTTCTTCAGCCTTATTTAAGATTTTTTATATACATTTTCCTTTGTAGGGACCGGCGTCCTCGACGGTCCGTTTGATTATTTATCGTTGATTGCCACAATACCTGGTAGGTCCTTACCTTCAAGGAACTCAAGTGAAGCACCGCCACCTGTTGAGATGTGGCTCATCTTATCGCCAAGACCAGCCTTGTTAACAGCAGCAACGCTGTCGCCACCGCCGATGATTGTTGTAGCATCGATATCAGCTAAAACGTTTGCGATTGCGTTTGTACCCTTAGCAAAGTTTGGCATTTCAAACACGCCCATAGGTCCGTTCCAAACAACAGTTTTTGCGCTCTTTAGTGCATCTGAGTAAAGCTCGATTGTCTTTTCACCGATATCAAGACCCTGCCAGCCAGCTTCGATTCCGCCTCTAGCAACTGTCTTTGATTCTGCATCGTTTGCGAATTCCTTTGCAACAACTGTATCAACAGGGATTAGAAGCTTAACGCCCTTTTCTTCTGCCTTTGCCATCATTTCCTTTGCATAGTCAAGGTAATCAGCCTCTAAAAGTGAATCACCAACTTCTTCGCCCATAGCTTTCATAAATGTGTAAGCCATACCGCCGCCGATGATTAGTGTATCAACCTTTTCAAGTAGGTTATTGATAACAGAAATCTTTGATGAAACCTTTGAACCGCCAAGAACAGCAACAAGTGGTCTTACAGGGTTATTAACTGCATTACCAAGGAACTCGATTTCTTTCTGGATTAAATAGCCGCAAGCTGCAGTATCAAGATACTTTGTAACACCAACGTTTGAGCAGTGAGCACGGTGAGCTGTACCAAACGCATCGTTTACGAATACGTCAGCAAGTGATGCAAGCTCTTCTGAGAATGTATCAACGTTCTTTGTTTCTTCCGCTCTGTATCTTGTGTTCTCAAGTAGAACAACGTCGCCATCTGCCATTTCTGCTACAGCCTTTTTAGCGTTTTCGCCAACTACGTTGTCATCAGCTGCAAAAACAACGTCCTTGCCAAGCTTTTCAGAAAGCGCCTTTGCAACAGGTGCAAGTGAAAGTTCTGGCTTTGGTTCGCCCTTTGGCTTACCCATATGTGAGCAAAGGATAACTTTTGCTCCGTTTTCGATAAGATACTTGATTGTAGGAAGTGCACCTACGATTCTTGTATCGTCTGTGATGTTTCTGTTTTCGTCAAGCGGAACGTTAAAGTCGCATCTAACAAGGACTCTTTTTCCGTTAACGGCAATATCTTCTACGCTTTTTTTGTTTAACATATCGGACACCTCTTCTTAATAATATTTTGGGCATAAACCCGTACCATATTATTATACCCCAAAATCCCAGTTTTTTCAAGTATTATATTATATTTTTATAAAAAACTGTTAAAAATTTATCAAACTAAGAAAAGATGCACATAAAATTCCCACAAAATCGCCAAAAACTGCGGCGAAAATCACCCGTTTTGTATACTTTACGGATGTACCGCCAAAGTACACCGAAAGGGTATAAAAGGTGGTTTCGGTGGATGCGCACAAAATACAGGCACAAAGGGCAATTCGACTCTCTATGCCAAAGGTTTTTATTGTGTCGGTCAAAGGCCCGATTGAGCCGCCGCCGGAAATTGGGCGGATCAGGGCAAGTGGCAGAATTTCCACGGGGATTTTCAGGGCGTTAAAAAGTGGCGCTAAAATATGGGAAAGCCCATCAATTAAACCCGATGCACGAAGCATACCGGATGCGGAAAGTATGGCGACAAGAGCGGGGAGAATGGAAACCACCGTACGAAGCCCGTCTTCAACACCTGAAATAAAGGTGTTATAGCAGGGAACACCTTTTTTTAAACCCGAAGCCAAAACTAAAATTATTAAAAGCGGTATTATGTAAACCAAGAAAACATCTCCTTATTGTGTCTTTTTTGAAAGGATGAAGTCCATAAAAAGTGCGCTTACAAGGGAAACCCCTGAGCTTATCCATATAAGTGGTACAATGCGGTAAGGGTCGGGGTCGCCAAAGGATGCCAAGATGCCGATAATTGTGGTGGGGAAAAGCTGAAGACTTGCGGTGTTTAAAACTGCAAACCGTGACATTTCACGGCTTGGATGTGCGCTTTT
>JAFUJN010000065.1 GCA_017468095.1 Clostridia bacterium | reverse complement strand
GCAGGTAACGGCGGTAACGGCTCAATCGCTTTTCACCGTGAAAAGTACGTAGCAGCTGGCGGTCCTGATGGTGGTGACGGTGGTCGCGGCGGTAATGTTGTTTTCCGTGTTGATTTGGGTCTTACTACTCTTATGGACTTCAGATACAAGCGCAAATATGTTGCCGAAAGCGGACAGGCCGGAATGAAGAATAAAATGAACGGAAAACGCGGTGAAGATATTATTATTTCTGTTCCACAGGGTACAGTTGTTCGTGATGTGGAAACAGGCAAAATCATCGCTGACCTTTATGACCCTGAAAAAGACGTAATTCTTGCCCGTGGCGGTAATGGTGGTTGGGGTAATGCGCACTTTGCAACAGCTACACGTCAGACCCCAAATTTTGCCAAGAACGGTCAGAAAGGTGATGAGCGTGAAGTTTACCTTGAACTTAAGCTTTTGGCTGACGTAGGCCTTGTGGGCTTCCCGAACGTTGGCAAATCCACAATTCTATCCCGCACAACAAAGGCAGACCCGAAGATTGCAAACTATCATTTTACAACCTTGGAGCCTAACCTTGGTGTTGTATCAATAGCCGAGCATATGAGCTTTGTTTTGGCGGATATTCCGGGAATTATTGAGGGTGCATCAGAAGGCGTCGGCCTTGGTCACGAATTCCTTCGTCATATTGAAAGAACACGTCTTTTAATTCACGTTGTTGATGTGTCAGGAATTGAGGGCAGAAACCCACTTGATGATTTTGAAATTATTAACTCCGAGCTTGTGAAATACAATATGGAGCTTGAAAATCGTCCACAGATTATTGCAGCCAACAAGACCGATATTATTCAGGACGAAGATGCATATAACGAATTTTTAGAAGCAATGAAAGATGCAGGCTATGAAGTGTTCCCTATCTCTGCTGCAACCGGAGAAGGACTAACTGAGCTTATGAAGTACACCTATACTAAGCTTCAGTCACTTCCACCTATACAGGAATTTGATATTGAGCTTGACATTAACGAAGAAGAATTCATTGATAAGACCGACAAGGGCTTTGAAATCAATATTGAAGACGGCGTTTATGTCATTTCAGGAACCTGGATTGAAGCCGTTGGCGGCAGCGTAAACTTCTCTGACTCTGAAAGCTTACAGTTCTTCCAGCAGGCTCTTAAGAACCGCGGTGTTATTGATGCCTTGGCAGATGCCGGCATTAAGGAAGGCGACACCGTAAGAATAGGCGATCTTGAATTTGAATTTGTATGGTAATGGAGTGATATACCAATGGATAAAGGCTTACAGCGTTTACGCTTAAGAAAACTTAAAAAAATAAAGAATAACAGGCGTATTGCCACTGCTTTTATTATAGTTGCAATAATTATGTTGTTTAGTGCATTTTCTTCTTGTTCTAAACCAAAAACAATAACTGTAGCAATCCCTGAAGGCACATCATCAACAAGGATTGCAGAAATCTTGAAAGAAAATGATGTTATTGAGTCAAAATATGTTTTCCTTGCAAGACTTGCTTTGTCAAAGTACAACGGAAAGCTTCAGTACGGAACATTTAAATTTGACAGCAACGATTCTTTGGGCGAAATTATAACCACTCTTGCAACAAAGGGCGCTAAAAAGACCACTACCACCCTTACAGTACCTGAAGGTTATTCAGTTGAGCGAATAAAGGCACGTGTTGTGGAAATGGGACTTTGCACAGACAGCGAATTTGAGGCGGCACTTAAAAAGGACTATGATTACCCATTCTTAAAATCAGTACCGCAAAATGCCAACATTAAATACAGGCTTCAAGGATTCTTATATCCGTCAACCTACGAATTCTATTCGGATGCCACAGCAGAAACTGTTATAAAGACAATGCTTGATGAGTTCCAGAAGCAAACAAAGGACCTTAACATAGCAGATTTTTATAAGACCATAACCTGTGCATCATTGGTTGAGCGTGAGGCAAAGCTTGACAGCGAAAGAGAGCTTATCTCAGGCGTAATCCATAACCGCATCAAACAGGATATGCCACTTCAGATTGATGCCAGCGTTGTGTATGCAATTTCAGACGGTATGTATAACGTTGAGCGTGTTTTCTACAAGGATTTGGAAATAAATTCACCTTATAACACTTACAGATATAATGGACTT
>JAFUJN010000064.1 GCA_017468095.1 Clostridia bacterium | reverse complement strand
GTTTTAAGGGACGTTGGCGTTTTAACGGCGTTATTCGTTTACACCTTTGTGGGATTTTTGATGTCTGCACCAACGGCGGTGGGTGCTTTTTCGGTAACGCCATTTGCCTTTTTGCTGGTGGTGATAAAATCCTTTGTCATATTTGTGGCGTGGATTTTGGCCTTTGTGGCAATTAAAAAAGTGCCTGTCAGCGTGTACGGACTCTGCGATATGTCGCGAGTGATTTTCTCAACACTTCTGGGCGTTTTCTTTTTGGGAGAAAGCCTGACAGTAAAGGGAATTATAAGCCTTATTCTTGTAGTTTTGGGACTTTATTTTGCCAACACGAAAAGAAATGCCGAAAACGAAAATTATAAGATGAAATACATCTGGATAATCCTTGCCGAGTGCTTTTTGAACGCTGTTTCGGGCACAATGGACAAGTACATAATGTCCACAGGTGAAATCACATCATCGGCACTTCAGTTCTGGTTTATGCTTTTATTGTCGGTGTTCTATCTTGGCTACATACTTATAAAACGTGAAAAACTGGAGCTTAAAAAAGCGTTCACAAATCCGTGGCTTTATGTATTGAGCTTCTCCCTGATTTTGGGCGACAGAATGCTGTTCATAGCCAATGCCGACCCTGAAAGTCAGGTTACGATTATGACCTTGGTTAAGCAAAGCTCGGCTGTGGTTACAATCATTCTGGGCAAGCTGATTTATAAGGAAAAGAATATCATACGAAAACTTATTTGTGCAGGTGTTATCCTTTTGGGAATTGCCCTTGCTGTTATATAAAAAAGGAGTAGCAATATCGCTACTCCTTTTTGGTGTAAAAACAATCTTCTTCCCGTTTTGCTTCGTTTGTATCAATGTATTCCCAAATCTTTTTGTAGTCTGCTTCCCCGCGGATTATATGGTCGTGGAAAGAACGTTGCCACAAACAATCTCCGTACCTGCTTGTTGTATAAGACTTCAACTGACCAATCAACTTTTGTAGGGGAGGGTCTCCGTGCCCTCCCGTATTGTTTAGAACAACTATTAAATGAATATGATTTGGCATTATAACGTATTTATCTACTTTTACACCAATATACTTATCTTCAACATACTCTATTGATTTTTTAACTTCTTGTCCGATTGGTGTCAACACAATTTTCGGGAGGGCACAGAGACCCTCCCCTACGATTTTGCCCAATAATTCTTTTCTGTCTTTTACGCAAATTGTCACAAAATATGCGCCATTTTGTGAATAATCATAATCCTTTAATCGCGTGGGTTTTCGCTTTGGTAAATCCATATTTTATATCCTTACTTGAACAAATCCATAATTTCTTCTTTTGAAAGGCTTGCAAGGGTGGCGTTATTTTGTGCCACGATTTCGTCTGCAAGGTTCTGTTTTTTCTCCTGAAGCTTCAAAATCTGTTCTTCAATCGTGCCCTTTGCCGCCAGCTTTATAACGTGAACGGCTTTGGTCTGACCTATTCTGTAGGCTCGGTCGGAGGCCTGATTTTGCGCCGCAGGATTCCACCACGGGTCGTAGTGAATAACCATATCGGCACCTGTCAAGTTAAGACCATATCCGCCTGCTTTTAAGGATACCAAAAATACTTCTTTTTCACCTTTATTAAACCTGTCCGCCAAGGCTGTTCGCTCTTCTGCAGGCGTTCCACCATCAAGATAAAATGTTGATATTCCAGCCTCGTCAAGCTTTTCCTTTATGATAGCCAGCATAGACGTGAACTGTGAGAAAATAAGTATTCTGTGCCCTGCGTGGATGCCGTTTTCGGTAAGCTCTAAAAGCAGATTTAATTTTCCGCTTTCCTTATCGTATTCGTCCGATACAAGCGACGGATGGCAACAAATCTGACGAAGTCGCATTAAAAGTGATAAAACCCGCATCTTATCGCCAAATTCAAGCAGTTCTCTTGCTTCTTTTTTTGCAGATGACAGGAAGGCTGAATAGATTTTCTTCTGTGATGGTTCAAGCTCTGCAAAGAATGTGTTTTCAATTTTGTCAGGAAGCTCGGATAGAACTTCAAACTTCATTCTTCGAAGAATAAACGGCCTTATTTTGCCCTTTAGTGCGGCACTTGCCCCGTCATCGCCGTGGGCTATCGGCTTTTCAAATCTGGCCAAAAACTGCGGATGAGTGAAAAGATGCCCAGGCATTATAAAATCGAAGATGGACCAAAGCTCAGAAAGTGAGTTTTCTATCGGCGTACCCGATAGGGCAAACCGCTTGCCTGCACGGATTTTCTTAACCGCTTTGGCACTTAATGTCTTCGGGTTTTTAATATGCTGTGCTTCGTCAATGAAGCAGTAGGAAAATTCCAGTTCCTGATACTCCAAAATATCACGGCGAAGCAGGGGATAGGACGTGATTATAAAATCGTATCCCGAAATATCGGTAAGGGATGCGGTTCTGTCCTCCTTTGTGCCGTCGATAATCTTTGCTTTTGCCTTTGGTGCAAAGCGTTTTATTTCGGCAAGCCAGTTATATGTGAGGGCACTCGGCGTTACCACCAGCGCAGGTTTTTCCGGATTTTCGCTCATAACAAAGGCGATAACCTCTAAAGTTTTACCAAGACCCATATCATCCGCTAAAATTCCCCCAAGTCCAAGCTCGGATAATTGCTTCATCCAATGAACACCAGTTTTTTGGTAGTCACGAAGAACATTGTCAAGATAGTCAGGGATATTGGCACGCATATTGCGGATTTTATCAATCAAATCGGCAAATGCCTGATTTGTAAAAATCTTTCCGTTTTCCGAAAGACCTGCAAGATACAGGGCGTTATAGCGGTCAAGTGCCTTTTTGCCGTCCTTTATGTCGTTATATGAAAAATCAAGGTTTGACAGAATTTCAAAGCCTGATAAGGACTCGTCAATCTCCAAAAATGCACCGTCCTTTGTCCTGAAAAACGGCTTTTTATGGCGGATTGCACCCATAATTCCCATAATTTCCGCTGGGGTTAAATCGGTATCAAAGCCCACTTCCAAAAGGTCAACGCCTTGTGAGTAGTAGGCAGTATTTTTAATTTCAGGCGCATCCTTTACCAAAAGCTGCGAAAAGCTGTCCGACGGGTGAAGAGTTGCAAGCTTTGCAAGCTTTGAAACAATTTTGGTCAAAAATTCAAAAACATCGGCTTCTTCGGTTAAGTAAAATGTTCCGTGGTCTTCCGAAAATTTTTCAAAGAAGGAAAGAATATAGTCTTCGCCACCGAAATCACGAACCACAATCTTTTCGTGGTCGGTTGCTTCGGACGGAAGACGCACCGCAATTTTGCCGTAGCTTGCGGTGATTACGGCGGAAATGCCGTCATCAAACCTGTCAAAATATATGTCAAAGCGAGGCTTTGCATCTACGATAACATTTTCAAGCCCCTGCAAAACTACGCCTTTTTGACCGCGAAGATGTGGAAGAACGGTTGCCGCAAAATTCACGGAATTTCCGCCCTGAAAATCTATCTGTGTGCGGCTTTCAACGGAAAGCGCATTATAAATCGGCATAAACCATTTTTGCCAGGCTTCGCTTGTTTTGTAAAGGTCACCTTCATAGAAGAACCAGCTTCCGTCAGGGATAACCGCAATTCCTGTCTGGGGAACGGAGATGTTAATACCGCTGTCTGTTGCGGTTACGTCCACCAAAATATCAGGGTCGTCTTCCAAAATCTGAAGATTTGGCTGAAGCATTCCGTTAACCACAAACCTGCAGTCGGCTTTTGCAAGATAAGGAAGAAGCCTTTTTGCCGTAAAACTGCCGAATTCCGTCATAGTAAGGGTCTGCGTATAAACCGATGAGCCGCCCGATTTGTTCTGGTAGGCTTCGGCTAAAATATCAATAATGGTCCGCTCCGGCTCGTTAAAGTAAAAATTCTTTGCGGAGAAGGATTTATGCTTTGAAAGCTTGTAGTCTGTGCCCTGTGAAATGGCAGAAAGGAAGCTTTCACAAGCCGCAATAGGCGTTTCAGAATTGCCTAAAGTGATGGATACGGCATAGGAGCAGTCACGCTTGTAATTTGTGTTAATTCTGAAAATAAATCCGGCATGGAGCGGTGCTTTTTCGCCGGAGAGCGCCTCAAATTCAAGGCACAAATCCTGTGCGGTTTTAGCGTCCATATCGGAAAAATCTTCGCCGGATAAAAGCTCGGTCTGGCGAGCCTTTAAGGTGGCGACAATGTGCTTGCAGTTTGCATTCATTGTCTGAAAATACGGGCAGGTACAAAAGGTTTCTGCTATAGTTCCCGACTCATCAAAAGAAATATGCACGTTATAAACCTTGTCGCTGTCAACTGATGCCACAAGCTGGTCATCTGCGCGGGTTCTAAGGTGCACTCTTCCTTCGCGGAAATAGTCCAGACCCGTCCTGAAAATATTGTCAGAACAGATTTTTTTGATGTCTTTATCCGATATTTTCAAAGTATCCACCTCCCTTTCTCGGTATCCTTTAATTATAACATTCAAATATTGTAAATTCAATAGTTTTTATTGATTTTTCATTCGATTTGAGTTAAAATATAGATATGATATAACTTGGGAGGAAATTTTAATGAAGTTGGGAGCTCTTACCAATGACGTTGCCATTGATTTGGGAACAGAGAATATACGCATATATTATAAAGGAACAATAATTGACGAGCCTTGTGTTATCGCATACGATGAATATAATGACAATATTGTGGCAGTGGGAAACGAAGCATACGAAATGCTTGGCAAAAACCCTGAAACTTTTACTGTTGTAAAACCACTTGAAGGCGGAGTTATCACCGATTTTGAAATGGCGTGTCAGCTGATAAATGCACTGCTTGGAAAGGTTATCGGCGGTGTTATAAAGCCAAGAGTTGTTGCAACCGTTCCTTGCGGAATTACCGACGTTGAACGCCGTGCTGTCCGCGATGCTGTTATGGCGGCGGAAATGCGAGAAGTTTATTTAATGGAAGCACCTATTGCAGGTGCCCTTGGCGCAAACTGTGACGTAAGCCTTGCCCGTGGTATGATGCTTGTGGATATAGGCGGCGGAAAATGCAATATTGCCACAATTTCAGTTGGCCAAAGCGTAACAGGACGCTTGGTTAGAATTGGCGGAAACGATTTTACACAGGCACTAATCCGCAAAATTGAAGAAAATCACGACCTTAAAATCGGCGTTCATACAGCAGAGAGAGTTAAAAAGGAAATCGGCTGTGCGTTCCAGAGAGAAAATGACGAAACAACCGTTGTTAGCGGATATAACGTAAAGACACGAAAGCCGGAAAAGATTGTTATCCATTCCGAAGAAGTCCGGGAAGCCTTTTTAGAGCTTTTGGATAAAATCGCAAAGGAAATCAAAACTGCTCTTGACGAAACACCAACCGAGCTTTTGGGCGACATTATGGAAGACGGAATTCTTTTAGTTGGTGGCGCGTCCCAGCTTTACGGCCTTGCAAAGAAGCTCAGAGTTGACCTTGGCGTAAAGGTGTTTTTGGCAGAAGATGCAGAGGCTTGCCCTGTACGCGGTGCAGGACTTGTGGCTGAAAATATTGATAAGATGAGTGAAAATAATAGCTATGTGTTTACAAAATGCTGATTTGGTAAAGGATGACGAAACCCTTGAAGATTTGCAGATTTCAAATCTTCAGCTTATCCAGAAAAAAGACGGATTTCGTTTTGGGATAGATGCGGTTCTGCTTTCCGATTTTGCAAAGGATATTCGGGCAGAAAAGATGCTTGATATGTGCACAGGAAGCGGAATTATCCCTGTTTTAATGACGGCAAAAACCAATATCCCTGAAATTTTCGGCATGGAAATTCAGGAAGAGATATTTGATACGGCAAAAAGAACTTTGGAGCTTAATAATCTTTGCCAAAGAGTTCATTTTGAGTGTGGCGATATTAAAAATGCTGTGGAGATTTACGGCAAAAGGCAGTTTGATTTAATAACCTGCAATCCGCCCTATATGCCGGCGGGAACTGCGGTAAAAAATGAGCTTGACACTAAAATAATTGCCCGCCACGAAGTTATGTGTACATTGGAAGACGTAATTTCCGTAGGCGCAATGCTTGTAAAACAACACGGGCATCTTGTTTTGGTGCATAAGCCATCACGCCTTGCGGACATTATTTGCCTTATGCGAGAGCATAAAATTGAACCGAAGCGTATTCGGTTTATACATAAACAGGTAGGTGCAGAGCCAAGCCTTGTGCTTGTTGACGGCGCATACCTTGGTGGCCACGAGCTTCGTATCTTGCCACCGCTATATATCTTCGATGAAACAGGCGAAGAAACACCAGAATTGAAAAGGATTTACGGACGATGAGTGGAATTTTATATTTGTGTGCAACGCCCATAGGAAACCTTGGGGATATATCGGCGCGTTGCCTTGAAACGTTTGAAAACGCCGACCTTATAGCTTGCGAAGATACCCGAAGAACAGTTCAGCTTTTGAACCATTTCGGCATAAAAAAGCAACTTACAAGCTATCACGAGCATAACAAACGTGAAAAAGGCGAGTATATTATAGGCCTTTTAAAAGATGGCAAGAACGTGGTTTTGGCGTCCGATGCGGGAACGCCTGCCATTTCCGACCCTGGGGAAGATTTGGTTAAGCTTTGCATTGAAAATGATTTGCAGGTAACGCCAATCCCAGGCTGTGTTGCAGGAATAAACGCATTGATTGTGTCGGGGCTTCCAACAAGGCGATTTGCCTTTGAAGGCTTTTTATCTGTGAATAAACGCCACAGAAAAGAGCACTTGGAAAGCGTGAAAAATGACACCCACACCCTGATTTTCTATGAAGCACCACATAAATTGCCGTATACCTTGGCGGATATGCTGGAGATTTTGGGCGACAGAAAAATTGCGCTTTGCCGTGAGCTTACAAAAATCCACGAAGAGATTATAAGAACAACCCTAAAGGATGCGCAAAATCTTTATACCGAAGTCTCACCAAAAGGCGAATTTGTTATCGTAATTGAAGGCGCAAAGGAGCCTGAGACGGAAGAAGCTTGGTGGGAAAATTTGAGCGTGGAAGAACACGTTGAAAAATATATCGCCGACGGCATCGACTCAAAAGAAGCGGTGAAG
>JAFUJN010000007.1 GCA_017468095.1 Clostridia bacterium | reverse complement strand
TTTTATTTTCAATTACATCCATTAAAAGCTTTCCGGTTTTAGTGTCCCTATTTATGCGGTTAATTGGTGCAAACAAAACAGGGTGGTGAGATATAATAAGTTCTGCGTCAGCATTTTTTGCAAACTCGATTACATCTTCTGTAACATCAAGACAGGTAACAACAGTGTTAACCTCCCTGTCTCTGTCGCCAACCAAAAGTCCTACGTTATCCCACTCGCATGCAAGCTCTAATGGGAACTCTTTTTCCAATCTTTCAATTATATCGCTTATCTTCATTACTCTCTACTCCTCGATTTTATCAATTTCCAAAAGCAATTCGCCGAGTTTTTTAATCTCGTCAAGGTTAGCATCCTTACTTTTTTTAAGTCCTGAAAGGATTTTTGAAAATTCACGCTTCTTTTTATTTAGAAGTGCCTCAAAGCAAGAATGATTTTTCAAAGATGCAGGCAAATGGAATTCTATTTCATTATTATATGAAAGTGCCTGACCCGATTTTGCCACATCCTTTGTTGCCACAATCAGATTATAAACCTTAAATCCTTCCTGTGCCAAGTCTTCTTCCATAATATAAAATCCATTTTCCAAAAGAAATTTCCTGAGTTCATACTGGCGGTTCATTGGCTGAAGAATAAAAGTTACGCCGTCTGTTTTGTCGGCATCGTCTGAAAGAATCTTTTCAATCATCTCTCCGCCCATACCTGCAATTATGACCGTGTCAACTTCACCCTTTTTAATAGGAGAAAGTCCGCCGCCAAGGCGTAGCTCAATATCGGCGCCTTGCTTCTTCACATTTTCCGCTGCAATTTTAAGAGGCCCTGGCATAATATCGGTGGCAATTACCTTAATTCCACGCTCCCAGAGCTTTATTGGAACATAGGCATGGTCCGTGCCAATATCCGCGCAAGATTTGCCGGAAATATGCCTTAAAATCATCTCAAGTCTTGGTGTAATCATCAAAAACTCCTTTTATGCATAAAAATTCAGTTATGCAACATTTCATCAACAGGTGTGGATAACTTTTTATGCCCTATAACTCGCATAGCTGTGCGGTTTGTTTTAATTCATAAACAGTTTCATTCACCAAAAAGTGCAAATTTTCAACACTTTTTTCAACATTGTCACATAATTTTTTGTAAACCAACTTTATTTTTCCGCCTTCACGCTGTTATGCCGTTTTTTTAACCCCACTTTCTGTGGGATAAGTATGTGGATAAGGTGGATAACTTCTAAAAATCCACTCATATTAACGTTTTTTGAAGTTGAGAACATTTTAACGCCCTGTGGATAGTTTTATACATTGGTTTACATAATATTTTTATATTTTCTTGCCTTTTTTAATGCGATTTGTTAAAAATTTACTCTTGACAAGATAGCTTTGTTTCTATCTCTCTTTAAGAGAAAACGAGGCAAAAATTGCCCCGTTTATAGCTTATTTAATGATGTCGCATCCCATATAGCCACGAAGTGCTTCAGGAACGGTTACTGTTCCGTCTGCATTCTGGTAATTTTCAAGGATTGCAGCAACAGTTCTTCCTACTGCAAGGCCTGAACCGTTTAGTGTATGCACAAACTGCGCCTTGTCCTTAGGGCCGTCCTTATAGCGGATATTTGCGCGTCTTGCCTGATAATCTTCAAAGTTTGAGCAAGATGAGATTTCAACGTATCTATTATAGCTTGGCATCCATACTTCGATATCGTAGGTGCAAGCTGATGAGAAGCCCAAATCGCATGTAGACATGCAAACTACACGGTAGGGAATACCAAGTCCCTGTAGCAAGGTTTCTGCATCGCGAGTTAGTGATTCAAGCTCGTTATATGATTCTTCAGGCTTTGCGAACTTAACAAGTTCTACCTTATTAAACTGGTGCTGACGGATAAGGCCACGTGTATCACGGCCTGCAGAGCCGGCTTCAGCTCTGAAGCAAGCTGAATATGCGCAGTATTTAACAGGAAGCTTTGCGCCGTCCAAAATTTCGTCACGGTGTAGGTTAGTTACCGGAACTTCCGCTGTTGGGATAAGGAAATAGCCGTTGTTTGCCACCTTAAATGCGTCTTCTTCAAACTTTGGAAGCTGACCAGTTCCTGTCATAGATGCACGGTTTACCATGTACGGTGGGAAAATTTCAGTATATCCGTTTTCTGTGTGTGTGTTTAGGAAATACTGGATAACGCTACGCTCTAAGCGAGCGCCAAGTCCCTTATAAACTGTAAATCTTGTTCCTGCAATCTTTGCACCACGGTCAAAGTCCAGAATATCAAGGCTTGTTCCGATATCCCAATGCGCCTTTGCTTCAAAATCAAATTCACGTGGGGTAGACCACTTTCTTACTTCAACGTTATCGCTGTCATCTGTGCCGATAGGTGCTTTGTCTGATGGAATGTTAGGGATTCTAAGCATAAAATCGCGTAGCTTTTCATCAATTTCGCTAACTTCTGCATCAAGCTCCTTGATTTCGTTTGATAATTCCTTCATTTCAGCAAAAATAGCGTCTGTATTCTCGCCGGCTTTCTTCATTGCAGGAATTTGCTTTGTAATTTCGTTCTGTTTTGCCTTCATCTGCTCAACTTTTGCTAAAATTTCACGTCTTTTTGCGTCAAGCTCGATTGCTGGTGCAATATCCAAGTCATTTGCTCTGTTTTTTAGTGCCTCTTTAATCTTTTCCGGCTCGGTTCTTAGTAATTTTATGTCTAACATTTTTATTTCTCCAATCTGTTTTTCTTCCTATTTATATTATTCTGCCTCTTTTACAAGAAAATCGTACATTTCCTTTTGTTCTTGGGACAAATCTTCGGTATAAATCTCTTTTAAAAGCTTTCGTGCAGATGTCTTTTTGCCGTCTACAAGCTTCTCATATACTTCCACAAGGGCTTGATATCCGCTTTTTTCCTTTAAAAGAGCATCCCTTTCGGTTGTCAAGGTCTGATTCGCATCAGTAAGGGCTTTGTTCGCATCCTTAAGGCTCTTATTCAGCTCCACAAGTTGCATATTTTCTTCACTTACCTGTGCTGCTTTGTTGGAAAGGGTAACATTTTCCGCTTCGGTTTCGCTTACTCGAAGCTGTTCCAAGTGCTGTTGTGCGAAAAATGAAACCACAATCATTATAATCGCCGCAACAAATATCAGGGAAGTGTACATAACAAGGGATTTGTTGTCTTTTTTAATATCCATGCTGATTACCCCCGTTTAATGATGTCCAAAAGTCTCTCAAGGTCTGCGTTTCCGTAGTATTCGATTTCAATCTTTCCCTTTTTAGAGGTTCCCGAAAGCTTTACCTTTGTGCCCAAAAACTGCTCAAGACTGCGGGATATACGCTCCATTTCAATCTTATAAACGCTTTCGGTTTTTTCCTTTTTCGGCTTTTTCGGGTTCGCAAGGTCTTTTGCAAGGTTCTCTGCCTGACGAACATTCAAACCCTCTTCAATTATTCGATTGATAAAAAATTCACGAACTACGCCTGCCGGTACAGACAGGGCGCATCTTGCGTGACCTTCTGTGATTTCGCCGGCTACAAGCTTCTCTCTTGCATAGTCATCAAGGGTTAATAGACGCACAGAATTTGCGATAGCACTGCGGCTTTTGCCCAATTTTGCACTAATTTCTTCCTGAGTGAAATTGTACTCATCCATTAGCGCACGATAGCCCATGGCTTCTTCAATCGGGTTCAAATCTTCACGCTGTAGGTTCTCGATTAGTGCAATTTCTGCGGTTGTGACATCGTCATATTCGCGTATAATTACAGGGATTTTCTTAATTCCTGCCTTTTTCGCAGCACGCCAACGGCGTTCACCTGCCACGATTGTGTATAAATCGCCTTTTTTCGTTACGATAATCGGCTGAATAATGCCGTGTTCTTTAATGGAATCGGAAAGAGCTTCAAGTTTTTCTTCGTCAAAGCTTTTTCTCGGCTGATTTTTATTAGGCATTACCTCGGTTATTTTTACTTCTATAACGCCGCCTTCATTTTCTCGGGTATCTTCCGCAAAAAGTGCGTCAAGGCCCTTACCT
>JAFUJN010000063.1 GCA_017468095.1 Clostridia bacterium | reverse complement strand
TATCTTTTAAGATGCAGAGGACTTTTTGTTTTCTTTTCAAAAAGTCAAACATAACCTATAATATCGTGGATTATAGGGAAAAACCAAGTAATTTATGTTCTTTGGAACATGAAAAATATAAAAATAAAAGGAGATTTTATTATGAAAAAAATTGTATCAATCGTTTTAGCACTTGCACTTGCAAGCGTTGCATGCTTGTCACTTACATCTTGTGGCAACAGCGCTGCTGACTATACTGTAGGTATTTGTCAGCTAATGGTTCACGACTCACTTGACCAGGCAACAGAAGGCTTTGTTGAAGGCTTAACAGCGGCTCTTGAAGCAGAAGGCAAAACTGTAGCATTCGACACACAGGTTGCAGGCGAAGCTAACCTTTGCACAACTGTTGTTAACACATTCACAGCAAAGAACGTTGACCTAATTATGGCAAATGCAACACCTGCATTATTGGCTGCAGCAAATGCTACAACTGAAATTCCAGTTCTTGGAACATCAGTAACAGACTATAATGACACATTTGGTGGCAACATTCCTGCAAACGTATCAGGTACATCAGACGCTGTTCCTTTCGATGAACAGGCAAAAATGATGATTGAAAGCCTTGGTCTTGCAAAAGGCGATAAGGTTGGCGTTATCTACTGCACAAACGAATCAAACTCACTTATCCAGTATAATGCAGTTAAAGAACTTTTCGAAGCTGAAGGCATCGTTGTAGAAGCATACACATTCTCTGAAACAACAGAACTTCAGGCTTTAGTTACAAAGGCTGCATCAGAATCAAAGGCAATCTATGTTCCATCAGATAACACAGTTGCACAGAACGACAGCGTTGTAGGAACAATTTGCACAGAAAAGAATGTTCCTGTATTCACAAGCTACGGTGGCGAAATCTGCTACGCTTCTCTTGCAATCGACTATAAAGAACTTGGCGTAAAGACAGGCGAAATGGCAGCTGAAATCCTACTTGGCAACAAGACACCTGCTGACATTGAAGTTGAAACACTTACACCAACAGTTGTTTACAACGAAGAACTTTGTGCTACACTTGGCATTCAGGTTCCACAGAACTAAAAGTAACGAGGTATTTGAAAAATGGCGTTTTTGAATGTTTTGCCCGGAGCTATCTCGGAAGGGCTTATATGGGGACTTATGGCAATCGGTGTCTATATCTCCTACAAAATTTTGGATATTGCAGACCTTTCGGTTGACGGTTCAATATGCACAGGCGCTTGTGTATGCGCTGTAATGTTGGCTGGTGGAAATCCGATTTGGCTTTGTATGCTTGTGGCAATTTTAGCAGGTGCTCTGGCAGGGGTTCTAACAGGCCTTTTTCATACCGCACTTGGAATACCTGCCATACTTGCAGGTATCCTGACACAACTTATTTTATATTCGGTTAACCTTGCAATTTTAGGTGGAAAATCTTTGATTGCCATAGATATTCGCTCGGCGGATTTGCTTTTACATATGAGTAATAACCCTATGGCGATTGTTTCAGCAGGACTTATTATTGCATCAACAATCGTGGTGCTTTGGCTTTTCTTCTATACAGAAGTGGGATTAACCATTAAATCCACAGGTGAAAACCCACATATTAGCAGAGCTCAGGGCGTAAATGTTAATCTTAATAAGGTTATCGGTCTTGCAATTTCAAATGGTATCGTAGCATTAGCCGGTGCACTTTTGGCACAGTATAAAGGCTCCGCCAACATCAATGACGGACGTGGAGCTATAGTAATCGGGCTTGCCGCAATCTTTATCGGATTGTCTGTATCCCTTAAAATCAAGCCTAACTTTGTTTGTAGCTTGATAGGCGTAATCGGCGGCGGAATTGTATATTACATAATCTATAACTTTGTAATTCTTTTAGGCCTTAAAACCGACTACCTTAAGATGCTTTCGGCAATTATTGTGGCATTGTTCCTTGCGGTGCCTTACTTAAAGACAAGGTACTTTACAAAGCAAAAACCAATCCCTATAAATGCTGGTAACGGAGGTGGCGACAATGCTTAAAATTACTAACCTCCAGAAAACCTTTAATCCCGGAACAGTCAATGCAAAAACTGCGCTGGCAGGACTTGACTTAACTCTAAAAAACGGTGATTTTGTTACTGTTATCGGCGGAAACGGTGCGGGAAAATCCACAATGTTAAACGCCATTTCAGGTGTTTGGAAGCCAGACTATGGCACAATAGAAATTGACGGCGTGGATGTAACCAATATGCCTGAACACAAAAGAGCAAAATTCTTGGGCAGAGTTTTTCAGGACCCGATGATGGGAACAGCTCCCGATATGGAAATTGCTGAAAACTTGGGAATTGCCGCAAGACGAGGAACAAAGCGTAAGCTTCGCTGGGGCATTAAGAAGACAGAGCGAGAAGAGTATAAAAAGCTACTTGCAACGTTAGAACTTGGCCTTGAAAACAGACTTTCAAGCAAGGTTGGACTTTTGTCCGGCGGTCAAAGGCAGGCAGTAACGCTTCTTATGGCAACCCTTAATCGCCCGAAGCTACTTCTTTTGGATGAGCACACAGCGGCGCTTGACCCAAAAACAGCCGCAAAGGTGCTTGAAATAACAAACAAGATTGTTACCGAAAATAATCTTACAACACTTATGATTACTCATAATATGCACGATGCAATCGAATATGGCAACCGCCTTATTATGATGCACGAAGGCAAAGTAATTGTTGACGTATCAGGCGAAGAAAAGAAGAAGCTTACCATACCGCAGCTTTTGGAACTTTTCGAAAAGGCAAGTGGCAGCGAATTTGCAAACGATAAGGTTAT
The DNA here is from genome assembly GCA_017468095.1 of Clostridia bacterium. Classification (GTDB taxonomy): domain Bacteria; phylum Bacillota; class Clostridia; order UBA1381; family UBA1381; genus UBA1738. The sequence goes on along the minus strand of JAFUJN010000063.1, from coordinate 5,107 downwards.
GCTTTCAAAATAAGTAAAAATTAAAACCCCTTTGATTTTCAAAGGGGTTTGCTTATTTTAATTTTGCATTTTTTCTCATTTTCTTTCAATATTTCTATTGTTATTTTTTTACTGCTGTGATATAATTAACGTGGAAAGATTTTTTTGAAACAAAGAAACTATCTACAATAGTAAAACACACAGGGGGATTGTGTAAATGGCATTCAAAAAAGACTTTGCATGGGGAACAGCAACATCTTCATACCAGATTGAAGGTGCGTGGAATGAAGACGGCAAAGGCGAAAGCATCTGGGACGTTTTTGCTCACGAGCATGGTAAGATTATGGACAATGACACGGGTGACATTGCTTGCGACCATTACCATAAATTTAAAGAAGATATAAAGCTTATGGCAGAGCTTGGAATTAAAGCATATCGTTTTTCTTTAAGCTGGCCACGAATTTTTCCAAAAGGCACAGGTGAAGTTAGCGAAAAAGGCGTAAAATTCTATTCTGACTTAATTGACGAGCTTTTAGCAAACGGAATTGAGCCATATATAACCCTTTTCCACTGGGAGTATCCTTATGAACTACATAAAAAGGGCGGTTGGCTTAACGATGAGAGTGTAAAGTGGTTTGCAGAGTATGCGGCAAAGGTTTCGGAACTATATTCTGACCGTGTTAAGTATTTCTTTACTATTAACGAGCCACAGTGCTTTATTGGATACGGCTATTTAGAGGAAGCATATGCGCCGGGACTAAAGGTTACAAACAAGGACGCATTCCAGATGTGCCACAACGTACTAAAGGCTCACGGCGCTGCAGTTATTGCACTTCGTGAGAATGCAAAACAGCCTATTAAGGTTGGATTTGCACCTACCTGCGGTGTGAGATATCCTGCATCAGAAAAACCTCAAGATATTGAAGCAGCAAAGCAGGAAATGTTTGCATGCTGGCCACTTTCACAGAGTGTTATGTGGGGTACATCATGGTGGAGTGATCCTGTAATACTTGGCCACTACCCTGAAGATGGACTTAGAATGTATAAGGATTATCTTCCGGAAATTACAGAAGAAGATATGAAACTTATAAGCCAGCCACTTGATTTTTACGGACAGAACATTTATAACGGCAAGGCAGTAAAAATGGGTGATGACGGAAAACCGGAATATGTAGAGCGTTATGCCGGCTTCCCTAAAACTGCTATGCCGTGGCCAATCACACCTGAATGTTTAAGATGGGGAGCAAAGTTTTTCTATGAAAGATATAAGCTGCCGATTTATATTACCGAGAACGGTATGGCAGCACACGATGTTGTATCTTTAGACGGAAAAGTTCATGATCCAAACCGTATAGACTTTTTAAACCGCTATCTTTTGGAGCTTGAAAAAGCAACTGATGAAGGTGCAGAAGTTGACGGATATTTCCTTTGGTCATTTATGGATAACTTTGAGTGGACAAGTGGATATTCTAAAAGGTTTGGCATTGTTCACGTGGATTATAATACCCAGAAGCGCATACCTAAGGATTCTGCTTACTGGTACAAAAATTGGATAGAAGAACACAGCAAATAATTTTGGTTACTATTTAAAAAAATAAATTATATATAACACAAGGGAGGAACAAAAAATGGGTAACAGTATCAAATATTCTTATGAAAGCTTGAAGAAATTCTGTACAGATGCATTCTTGAAGTTCGGATTTAATCAGGAAGAAAGCGACATCATTGTTGACGTGCTTTTGACAAGTGATTTGTACGGAATCGAATCACACGGAATGCAGAGACTTGTTCGTTATCACAAGGGAATTGAAAAGGGTCTAATTAAGCCACAGGCTAAACCAGAAGTTGTTTTTGAAACACCGGTTTCAGCAGTTATCGAGGGTAACGACGGTATGGGTCAGCTTCTTGGCTATAAGGCTATGAATATGGCTATCGAAAAGGCTAAAAAGACAGGTATGGCAATCGTTACAGTTCGTAACTCAAACCACTACGGTATCGCAGGTTACTATGCAAAGATGGCATGCCGTGAGGGCCTTATCGGTATGTCAATGACAAACTCTGAAGCTATTATGGTTCCAACATTCGGAAGAAAGGCTATGCTTGGAAGTAACCCAATCGCAATCGCAATGCCGGCAGAACCATATGATTTCTTCTTTGACGCATCAACAACAGTTGTAACACGTGGTAAGCTTGAAATCTACAATAAACTTGGAAAGCCACTTCCTGAAGGTTGGGCACTTGGCGCAAACGGAAAGGGAAGCAGCGATGCATCTGACGTTCTAAAGAACATCGTTGCAAAAGCCGGCGGCGGAATTGTGCCACTTGGCGGTGAAATTGAACAAAGTGGAAGCCACAAGGGTTACGGCTACGGAATGTTCTGCGAAATCTTTACATCAATCCTTTCAATGGGTCTTACATCAAATCACACACATATTGGCGGTAAGGGTGGTACTTGCCACGGCTTTATCGCAATTAACCCTGCAGTATTCGGCGATGCAGACGCTATTCGTGAGCATCTTTCAACTCTTCTTCGTGAGCTTCGTGAATCACCAAAGGCAGAGGGACAGGAAAGAATTTACACTCACGGTGAAAAAGAAGTATTCGCATACGAAGACAGAATTAAAAACGGCATAGAAGTTAACATCAACACAGTTGCTGAAATGGTTGACCTTTGCAACTATCTTGGTATGGACGTTAAAGAATATCTTGGCGAAGAAGCTGAAAAACTTACATTAAAGCAGAGTACATACGATATGTAATTGGAGGGTATAACAATGGATATTAGACAAGAATCATTAAAGAAGCACGGCGAATGGCAGGGAAAGATTGAAGTTATTTCAAGAACTCCTGTTAAGAACAGAGAACAGCTTTCTCTTGCATACACACCTGGTGTTGCAGAGCCTTGCCTTGCAATACAGAAGGATATAAATAAGTCATACGAACTTACAAGAAGACACAACCTTGTTGCAGTTATCACAGACGGTTCTGCAGTTTTGGGTCTTGGTGATATCGGCCCTGAAGCAGGTATGCCTGTTATGGAAGGTAAATGTGCACTATTCAATGAATTTGCAGACGTTGACGAATTCCCTCTTTGCATAAAGAGTCAGGACGTTGATGAAATTGTAAGAACAATTTATCTATTGTCAGGCTCATTCGGTGGCGTCAACCTTGAAGATATTGCAGCACCAAGATGTTTTGAAATCGAAAGACGCTTAAAGGAAATCTGTGATATTCCGGTATTCCACGATGACCAGCACGGAACAGCTATCGTTGTTGCGGCAGCTTTAATTAACGCCCTAAAGGTTGTTAACAAGAAGATGGAAGAAGTTAAGGTTGTTATCAACGGTGCAGGAAGTGCAGGAACAGCAATCGGTATGCACCTTATGAAGCTTGGCGTTAAGAACCTTACAATGGTTGATAGATTCGGTATTATCTGCGAGGGTATGGATGGACTATCTGAAGCTCACCAGGAACTTGCTAAAATTACAAACCGTGAAAAATTGCAGGGAACACTTGCTGATGCAATGAAGAACTCTGACGTATTTATCGGCGTATCAGCTCCAAACATCGTATCACCTGAAATGGTTTCAACAATGAACGAGGGTGCTATCGTATTTGCTATGGCAAACCCAGTACCTGAAATTCTTCCTGACGCTGCAAAAGAAGGCGGAGCGGCAGTTGTTGGAACAGGTCGTTCAGATTTCCCTAACCAGATTAACAACGTTGTTGCATTCCCTGGAATATTCCGCGGTGCACTTGATGTTCGTGCAAGCGATATCAATGACGAAATGAAGATGGCAGCATCTTACGCTATTGCAAGTATGGTTTCAGACGACGAACTAAACGCTGATTACATTCTTCCTATGGCATTTGATGAAAGAATAGGTAAGACAGTAGCAGCAGCTGTTGCAGAAGCAGCAAGAAAGAGCGGAGTTGCGAGAATCTAATAATAAATGTTAAATTGCCCAGAATGCTTGGCGTTCTGAGCAATTTTTCCTATCCATTAGCAGAAATAGGTGATAAAATGAAAAAGATTTACGAAAAATTTAAAACAGAACTATTAGAATCATGTGTACCATTCTGGCTAAACCACGCAGTTGATACAGAGTTTGGCGGTATTTTAAATTGTGTTGACAGAAGCGGTAAGGTATATTCAGAAGATAAGAGCGTATGGATGCAAGGGCGTTGCGGATGGATGTTCTCATACATCTACAACAACATAGACAAGAACCCAAAATATCTTGAATTTGCAAAAAGCTGTATTGATTTTGCTACAAAATACTGTATTGACGGCGACAAGAGAATGTATTTCACAGTTACTCGTGACGGAAAGCCACTTCGTAAGCGTCGTTACTGGTTCAGCGAAACATTTTACATAATTGCAAATGCAGAATACTATATGGCAACAGGCGATGAAAGCTATTTAGCTACTGCAAAGGAATATTTTGATTTTGTTTACGGTATGTATGTTGACCCAAGCACTGACCCATTCAAAATCACACCAAAGGGATGCGCCGAAACCCGTGATACAAAATCTTTGGCAAACCCAATGATTATGCTTAACGTATCAGCAATTATGCGAGATGCAGATAAAGATAGATTTGATATGTACGATGAGATTATCACAAAGCTTATCGCTGATATCAAATGTTTCCACAAGAGCGAATATAAGGCTATGTTTGAAAATATCAAGGCAGACGATAACAGTGTGATTCTAAACAGTTCACCTTGCCGTGTAATTAACCCTGGTCACGATATCGAATGTGCTTGGTTCCTGCTTGAAGAAGCAATCAAGAGAGATGATAAGGAACTTCAGGATTTTGCAGCCCTTGTGTTTGACGAAGCATTTGAGCGTGGCTGGGACAAGGAATACGGCGGAATTTCATACTTCAAGGATGTTTTAGGACTTCCTGTTGAAGCCTATGAGCACGATATGAAGCTTTGGTGGCCACATAACGAAACAATCATCGCTTCTTTGATGCTTTATAAGCATACCAAAAATGAAAAATATAAGGAAGTTTTTGATAAGGTTTGCGATTATGCATTCGAACATTTTTCAGACCCTGAGTTCGGCGAATGGTTTGGCTACCTAAGAAGAGATGGTAAGCCAACAGAGCCACCTTGCAAG
>JAFUJN010000062.1 GCA_017468095.1 Clostridia bacterium | reverse complement strand
CCTTGTTTGTGATGCTATCAACACCGCTATGAGAGAATTATTCCTCCAGATTGTTTACGGTCGTACACAGACTGCATTCTCAGAGGATGGTCTTCCTATCGGTGCAGGTCTTGAGGACCTTGGTAAAGGACTTCGTAGTCAGGTTGGTACAACCTATGCAACACTTGACAAGGGCCCAAGATACTTGGAACTTGCTGAAGGTTACATAACAAAGATCGCAGTTGACGATGAAAACCAGATTATCGGTTACAAGTTCGTACACCTTGGAAAGATGATGGAAATGATCGCAAAGGGTATGGACGCAAACGAAGCTTTAGCTAAGGCTTCAGGTCAGTACGGCAGAGTTGATGATGCTGCAAAGCTTATCGACCCAAGATGCGAATAATAAAGGGGAGGTACGAAAATTATGGCATTATTTGAAAGTTATGAAAGAAGAATTGACCAGATCAATGCAGAACTTGCAAAGCACGGTATCTCTTCTATTGAAGAAGCAAAGAAAATCTGTGACGATAAGGGCATAGATGTATATAACATTGTTAAGGGTATTCAGCCAATCTGTTTCGAAAACGCTTGCTGGGCTTACATCGTAGGCGCTGCAATCGCTATTAAGGACGGCTGCACAAAGGCTGCTGACGCTGCTGAAAAAATCGGTGTTGGTCTTCAGTCATTCTGTATTCCTGGCTCTGTTGCAGACGACAGAAAAGTTGGTATCGGCCACGGTAACTTAGGAGCTATGCTTCTTAGAGAAGAAACAAAGTGTTTCGCATTCCTAGCTGGTCACGAATCATTCGCAGCAGCAGAAGGTGCTATCGGTCTTGCAAGATCAGCAAACAAGGCAAGAAAAGAAGACCTTCGTGTAATCCTTAACGGTCTTGGTAAGGACGCTGCTCAGATTATCTCAAGAATTAACGGTTTCACATACGTTCAGACACAGTTTGACTACTTCACAGGCGAACTTAAGATCGTAAAGGAAACAGCTTACTCAAAGGGCGAGCGAGCAAAGGTTCGTTGCTACGGTTCAGACGATGTTCGTGAAGGCGTTGCAATTATGCACAAGGAAGGCGTTGACGTATCTATCACAGGTAACTCAACTAACCCAACAAGATTCCAGCACCCGGTTGCAGGTACATACAAGAAAGAATGTATCGAACAGGGTAAGAAGTACTTCTCAGTTGCATCAGGTGGCGGTACAGGTCGTACACTTCACCCGGATAACATGGCTGCAGGTCCTGCTTCTTACGGTATGACAGATACTATGGGAAGAATGCATAGTGATGCGCAGTTCGCAGGTTCTTCATCAGTTCCAGCTCACGTTGAAATGATGGGCTTAATCGGCGCTGGTAACAACCCAATGGTTGGTATGACAGTTGCAGTAGCCGTTGCTGTAGAAGAAGCAATGAAATAATACGCACTTTTTGCGCAGACCATTTAATAAATTAAATTACAAACAAAAGCGACCACTCGGAGTACACACGTACGCCGTCGGGTCGCTTTCGTTTGTTCTGCATCAAAAATTGCGCATTATTTTCGCAAAGTTTTGCTAAAAAGATGATTTGCAAGAATAAAATCATCTTTTTTTGTTTGCTTGAGAATGTGGGCATAAGGTGTCAAAACAATTATTACAATCATCATAGCTGTTCATAACAAAGCAACAAATCGCATAGTCACATTCATCACAACAACATTCTAAAGTCACACCATTCTTGTCTGTGTATTTGCCATTTCCCTTACAAAGTTTTCCACTATTTCCAGGGGTAAGTGCAATTCCTGTTACATCTATTATCATATATAACAACCTTTCTAAAAGGACTAATATTAGTCCCATTATAGCACATAATAAAGATATAATCAAGAAAAAGTGCTGATATTAGTTCATTTTGGAGGTGTATATTATGCAGGAACAGAAGATAAAACAGGACGCAATCCATATCGGTGAAAATATTAAAGCTATTAGAAAACAAAAGAAAATTAAGCAAATAGACATAGTAAGAAAAATGCAACTAATGGGAATAGATATTACTCGTGAATCTCTTGTAAAAATTGAACGTGGCATACAGCATATTTATGCATCACAATTAAAGGCAATAAAGGATATATTAGACACAACTTATGAAGACTTACTG
>JAFUJN010000061.1 GCA_017468095.1 Clostridia bacterium | reverse complement strand
ATATTCCTGCTATGGGCTATAAGACAATTACATCAGTTAAGACTGCTAACCTCAATCGTAAGATGGTATTTTGGCACGATATGAGAAAGTTTACAGGCGCAGAAATCTCTAAAACTCCTAACACAATGGAGAATGAGTTCATTAAGGCAGTGGTTAACGCAAACGGTACAATAACTTTAACAGAAATGACAACAGGAAGAGTATTTGAAAACATCAACTACTTCGAGGAAACAGGCGACCAGGGCGATTACTGGATTTACTATCCGCCCTATCATAATAAGACCTATACCACACTCGGCGCTGCTGCTGATATCTGGTGCGAGGAAAATACTACACTGTCAAGCACACTTTGTGCGAAGGTGAAGATGACAGTTCCTGCATATGCGATTGTAAACGAGAATATGGTCAAGGGTGAGAGCAGAAGAAGTGATGAAATGACAGAAATCGAAATCATCACAAAATACACCCTTAAAAAGGATTCAAAATCTGTGGATGTGGAAACTATTATTAACAATACTGCAAAAGACCACAGAATGAAGGCTATATTTGAAACAGGTATAAAAACAGACATTGCAAAGAGTGCAGGACATTTCTATGTAGACGAAAGAAGTACAATTCCGCCGGCTGGTGAATATTATCCTGAAATGCAGACTCTTCCAAAGGGATATTTCACAACTTTAGAAGATAAAAAAGGCGGATTCTCCTTCATTGATAACTGCACCTGCGAATATGAGGCAACAGAAGACGGAAGACTTTCCATATCTCTCTTCCGCGGTATGAGAAATATAATCTGTACCGAATGGAGATGTGCAGGAGCATTCCCACACGAGGATGGCGGACAAAGTCTTGGAAAACTTGTGTTTAACTATACACTTTATCCATTTGCAAAAAATGAAACATCAGTAATAGCAGAGAGAATAAGTGCACCGGTTAAAACTGTTCAGACTTCAAAGGGCAGAGGAACAAAAGCAGATACAGCATCAATGCTTGAAATCCCTGAAGAGCTTGTTTTAACTGCTATGAAGAAGGCTGAAGATAGCGATAAGTACATAATTCGTATTTTTAACCCGACGGCGAAAACTGTTAAGGGCGCAATTAAAACAACCTTTAAAAACGCAAAGCTTGTAAACCTTAACGAAGAGCTAGAAGGTGAAATCAATCTTGATAAGCTTGAAGTTGGAGCATACAAAATTATTACAATCGAGGTAGAAAAATAATGATGAATGAAATTAAAAAGAGCGACTTTTTCGAGTCAGGTAAGGATGGAGTAAAGAAGATTTTGACTCCGGACGATAACAAGATTGACATAATCGAATTTAATGATAAAAAGCTCTGCTATGTAAAAAGCGGAATGGGTTACCCTGCAATCTATCCGATGCACGAAACTCATTTTGAGCCAAAAGCAGAAGCAATTTTAATGGACCTTGACGGAACAAGCGTCCATAGTGAAAGCTTTTGGATGTGGGTAATTGAACAGACAACTGCAAGACTTTTGGGAAATGCAAACTTCAAAAAGGAAGCAGAAGATGAGCCATTTATTTCAGGCCACTCTGTATCCGAGCATCTTCAGTATATGATTGATAAGTATGCAAAAGGCTCAAGCTTGGAGCTTGCAAGACAGTACTATTTCGAGATTGTAAATCACGAAATGGACGAAATCCTAAAGGGAAGAGGTAAGCAGGATGCATTTACACCTGCCCCAAACCTTAAGGAATTTTTGACTACTGTTAAAAAAGAAGGCATCAAAATCGGTCTTGTAACATCAGGGCTTTATGAAAAAGCTATTCCAGAGATAATATCAGCATTTAAGCAACTTGATATGGGCGACCCTGTTGATTTTTATGATAGCATCATAACTGCAGGCTATGCTCTTCGAAAGGGCCAGACAGGAACACTTGGTGAGCTTGCACCAAAGCCACACCCATGGCTTTATGCAGAAACCGCAAGAGTTGGTCTTGGAATTCCGTTTGAAAGACGCCACAAGGTGCTTGGTATCGAAGATTCATCAGCTGGCGTTGTATCAATCAAGCTTGCAGGATTTTCTTGCGTTGGTATTTCCGGCGGAAATATCGAACAAGCAGGCGTTGGCGAATTGTGTGATTACAAAATCAACAACCTTATGGAAATGCTTGATATTATTTTATAAATGTGGATTACATATATAAACCGATACGAACCGGCAAAAGAAAGCTACGCACTAGGTGGCAAATAAGGGATATACACCTCAAAAGTAAGATACTTTTGGGGTGTATTTTTTTTACTTACATTTTTGGGATTTTTGATAAATTATAAAATATTGTCAAAAAATCATAGAACTGTATTGACACTATACTAAAATTAGTGTATAATTGTACTTGTACGAAAACGAAATAAGGAGTTGCTTAAAGGTGATAAAAAGTATTATCCAAAGACACAGTAAAATTGATCCTTTGTCCGAAACTGAGATACAGGTGATAAAAGGTGCTACAAAACTGTTTTTGAAGCAAGGCTTCTCAAAAACAACACACCGACAGATTGCAGAAGAATCAGGGATAGGGCTTGGAACTATAACATATCATTACAAGGTAAAGGAAGATATGCTTCGTGTTCTCATTGAAGAGCTGATGGACTTTCACTTGGATATTATAGATGAATCAGCAGAAAAGGCAAAAGATAATCTGTTTGCTTTTGCAATAGAGATTGCAGTGCAAATTGCACTTTGCGAGAATGACCAAAAGGCTTGGGATTTATATTTTTCGGCATACAGCCATCCGTCAACCTTTGAGTACATTAAGGATTGGGCGGCTAAAAAGAATTACCATCTGTTAAAAGACAGATTCCCTGATAAAACAGAGGAAGATTTCAGAAATCTGGAAAATATTATAAGCGGAATTGAACTTGCAGCATTCACAACGCAGGCAAACAGATACTTTACACTAAATGACAAAATCAGCTTGTTTGTGGATTCAATGCTGAAAATATACGACATTCCTGAAACAGAACGAAAAGCCACCATTGAGAAAGTTATTGAACTTGACTATTGCAGGCTTGCTAAAGAAATGTTTGATAAGTTTGTCGGCCGACTTGATGGCGGGAGATAAATGCAAATGCATTTAAAAGAAAGGGATTGAAACTATGAAAAAACGATTAAACAAATTAGCAGCGCGTCTTATAACGCTTGCTATGCTTATGACATTTATACCGTGCTTTACCTTTACGGCATTGGCGGCGGACGGAACCTTTGTTGCCAAAGTAGGCGACGTGGAATATACCGACTTTGCCACCGCTGTGGCAAACTGGACGGACAACACCACGCTGACCTTGTTGGATGATGTGACCGGATTGACAGAACAAATCCAGCTCAGTGGCAATGGTCTGGTTCTTGACCTGAACGGCAAGTCAATGACATCTACTATATCCAACACGCTGTCTGTGACAGGTGGCGAGTTGACCATCCGCGATAACGTAGGAACAGGTTCTTTTACTACCACTGGATATACGGTGCTTTTGGTCAATGAAGACAATGCTGTCGTTAATTTTGAAAGCGGTACCTTGCAGGGAGTCCGTGTTAACAGGGGCACATTTAACATGACCGGCGGTAAGATTTATTCTGAGACATGGACGGGCATTGACTACAGCGATTCCGGTACAGTTAATGTTTCCGGTGGAGAAGTAACATCCACCAGCTGGGGTGCCATCTATAATAATTACGGTACGCTTACTGTTACAGGCACCGCGAAAATCACATCCACAAACGGTTACGCTATCAGCAATTTCAGAGACAGTAATTTGACAACCATTTCCGGTGATGTTGTCCTCAGCGGTTCGAAGGGTGAATTTGATTTAGGCAAGAAAATCGTCCTGAACACCCAGCCCAGCGACGGTACAACGTGGGATGTGAAAATTCATACAGATGTTAATACCGGCATTACTGGCGGCGTGTTTGCCACCCCCGGCGAGGGTGTAACCCTTGACCCTGCCAACTTTGCCTCTGCAATGGACGGCTACGAAGTAAAGAAAAATGACAAGGGTGAGCTTTTGCTCTGCAACCATCAAACTGCGTATGCGGCAGTTTCCAACGAGGACGGCAGCACCCATAAAATGCTTTGCTGCTGCAGAGAGACTACTGTTGAAGCAAGTGTAGCCTGCTCTGGCTTTGGAGCAACTTGCCAGACGAAGGCTGTCTGCGCCGCCTGCGGACAGAGCTACGGAGAAACCAATCCCGATGCACACACCTTCAATGATGACGGCAAGTGTGCCTGCGGTGCTGAGAGAGGCGAAGCCGTCAACATCGACCTTTCCACGCTGACGGCTACCTATGTCATCAGCGACAGCGGCGAATATATCTTTACCGGAACCGGCAGCTACGGCATCAAGGTGGAAAGCGGAAATCCGACGATTGTTCTGAATAATGCAAGCATTACTGTTGGTGAGGGCAGCGCCATTGATATCGCATCCGGCAGTACCACGGCCATTCAAGTGCTGGGTGACAATACGATAGGCACTACAAAAACAGAATCTTGGGATGCACCATGTGGTGGCATTTTCGTAGCAGAGGGCGGAACAGTTAATATTACCTCAAACGGGACGGATAATATTCTTCGTGCTCACGGTACTCTTGCCGCAGCCATTGGAGGAAAGTACGACTACGACAACAACGAAAGTTATAATGCCGGTAGCATTAACATTTCAAACGTCACAGTATATGCGTATACGAACAACTTTTACGCTGCAGCCATTGGTGCAGCAGGCGAAGGCACCTGCGGTACAATCAATATTACAAACGCAGTCGTATATGTCTATGGTGCCGGTGACAGATGGACTTCTGCTCCCGGTATCGGAAGTGCTTGGGGACTTGTGGGTTGGCCTGAAACGATCCCTGTTGTGATTATCTCGGATTCTGAGGTTCATACATTCAGACATAACTCTGGTTCTGACTATATTGGATATCTGGGTGATGTAGAGATACCCACGAACGCTACAGGTAGCATTAACTGTGGCGAAGGTGGCTCGGTAAAGAGCAGTATCATCTACTGCTACACCGGATTGGATGCCACCACCACGGATAAGACCGTAAAATACGGCGCACTGGGCGGTCTGCTCAAGGAAGATGGAACCTGCGAGGGCGAGCACTCCTTTGACGGCTACATTTGCGATAACTGCGGTTATTGTTCCTGTACGCACGAAGGCGGTACGGCCACCTGTGCAGCTAAGGCTGTATGTGATGTGTGTGGAAATGAGTATGGTTCAAAGGATACAAACAACCATGACAGCAGTATCGAATATGTAAATGGTATCTGCCCAAATGGCTGCGTTGAACTTTTAGTTGGTGACGCTAATGTGGACGGAAAAATTGATGTGGCGGATGTCATCACACTACGAAAATATATTGTCGGCGGATACGGGGTAGTGGTTAATGAAAGAAATGCCAATGTTAACAAAGATGAAAAAGTAGATATAAGAGACGTTATGGTTTTAAGAAGATACGTTACAGGTGGATATGGTATTGTACTTAAATAACTAATTTTGGTGAAACGCTTGATAAGGATAATAGGGGAAAAGAATACAAAAAAGCGGAAGCTTGGAAGCTTCCGCTTTTTTATTGTAATATTTTAGTCTTCGTTATAGCAAGCAAAGATTTCGTCTACTCTTTCGGTATCCTTGTTCTTTGTAAATGCACTAACAAGTGGAACAATTACAAATGAAACTGCCATTGCTGAAACACCCATTTCAGGAGAAAGCTTAGCAGCAGCTGCAAAGCTTGAGTTAAGTGTAATAACCAAAGTTGCAATTCCAACTACCAAAAGTCCTGATAGGATACCTGCGTAAGCACCAGCCTTTGTAATCTTCTTTGAGAATAATCCCCAGATGTAAGGTCCGATAAAGCAACCGGAAACAACACCCCAAGAGAATGACATTAGGCTTACGATGATTGGAATGTTCTGTGTTGCAAAGATAAATGAGCAAGCCACAAATACAAGGCAAAGAAGTCTTGTTAAAAGCATCTGTGTTTCAGGCTTTGTTGGCTTCTTTCTTACAGATGGAATAAGGTCAACTGCAACTGCTGATGCAGATGTTAATACAACTGCTTCCAAAGTTGACATTGAAGCTGAAAGAAGAAGAATCATAATAACAGCCAAAAGGATGATACCAGCTGTTCAGTTACCTCATACCTGCATTAAAACTGTTGGAATTACAGAGTCAACGCCACCTTCAGGAAGAACACCACCTAAGATAAGTCTTGATGTTGAACCGATAAGGTATGCGCCACAACCGATAATCAAGCAGAATATTGTAGAAATAATTGTTCCGCGTTTGATAGCTGCTGTATCCTTGATTGCGTAGAACTTACCGATCATCTGTGGAAGTCCCCAAGTACCGAAGCTTGTAAGCATAATATTGAAGCAAAGGAATTTGAAGGATGAGCCACCGAAAATGCTTGTAAGCTGTATGCCAGTTTTAGCAAGCTCTTCGCTATTGGCTTCCTGATATGCTGCAAGGTTAGTCATAAGCCCTGAAAGTCCACCAACTGACTCATGGCCAAGGATTGCTGCGATAAGGCAAACAACACCAACAATCATAATGATACCCTGAACAAGGTCTGTGTATGCTGTTGCAATGTATCCGCCTGCAACAAGGTAAACTGCTGTAAGGCAAGCGATCATAAGCATCCAAACCCAGGTTTCAACGCCAGGGAATACTACGCTGAATAGTGAACCAAGACCCTTGTAAACCGCTGCTGAATATGGAACAAGGAAGATAAAGATTATAACTGCTGCTAAAATCTTCATACCTTTTGAAGCATATCGTTTTTCAAAATATTCCGGCATAGTCTTTGCCTGAAGCTTCTTGGTCATCTTTCTGGTCTTGTTAGCAAACAAAATCCATGAAAGAAGGCATCCAAGCACTGCATTACCAATACCAATCCAGATACTTCCAAGACCGATATTCCAACCGTGTTGTCCTGCGTAGCCAACAAATACTACTGCAGAGAAGTATGTAGTACCATAAGCAAAGGCTGTTACCCATGCGCCGATGTTTCTGCCTCCAATAAGGAAGCCATCAAGTGTTCTTGATTTGCCGTAACTGATACAGCCAATCAATGCCATTGCCACTGCGTAAACGCAAAGAGCAATAATTGTGTAAAGTTGTGCGTTTGTCATTTGTTTTTCCCCCAAACTTGATTTTTTCTATAACATAGTATATAATACTTTCCAGGATTAGTCAAATGAATAGTTTTAATATTTACCATCGATATTTTCGATTAAGGAGGAATAAGGTATGGAACTTAAGAATTTAATTACTTTTACGCAAGTGGCGGAGCTTGGGAGTTTTACAAAAGCTGCCGATCAGCTTGGGTATTCCCAATCAACTATATCCTTTCAGATAAAGCAACTTGAAGAAGAGCTTGGTTGTCTTTTATTTGAAAGAATAAACCACACAATAACCCTGACGGAGCGTGGACGCGAGCTTGTTTCCTATGCTCACCAGATTCGTGCGCTTACAGACGAATTTAAGGATAATCTTGAAAAGGAACAGGAGTGTAATGGACATATACATATTGTAACTCCGGATTCTGTGTGTGATGAAATGATAAATGCAAGCTATGTGGATTTTCACCGCAAGTTTCCATCCATCTCTATAAAATTTACTACTGCCGATACTTCGGTAATGTTCGATATGCTTGACCATAACGAAGCAGATGTCATTATAACCCTTGATACCCATTCATACCAAAAGGATTACATTATCGCAAAGGAGGAACCACTTTCTGCGCATTTCGTCGCCAATTCAAAATCAAAATTTGCTGGAGCCCGCAATTTATCAATTCAGGATATTATAAACGAGCCCTTTGTTTTGACGGAGTATGGCCAAGGATACAGGCGAGTTTTTGATAAAGAGCTTGCCAAGAGATCTTTAGAAATAACACCCGTTCTTGAAATTGGAAGAACTGATATTATCACTTCCTTGATTGCACAAAGTGATATGATTTCCTTTTTGCCGGATTTTGTTACAAAGGAAATGGTAGAAGCGGGAACGTTATGCTATCTTGATATTTGCGACATAAATGTGGATATTTGGAAACAGCTTATCTACCATAAAAATAAATGGATGTCAAAAAGTTTGAAAACATTTATAGAATATGTAAAAACATTAGAATTTTCCAAATAATTCAAGAAATTGAAAAGAGGGATATTATAGAACACTTTTTTGTATAAAAATGTTGCGTTTGTTTGAATTTTATGATAAAATATTCTAAAAGGGGAACTACGCTAAAAAGGAGGCTATCACTTTGAAGAAAAACATCGAACGAATTTTGTCATTTATATTAGTATGTGGTATGGCGTTTGGTATGTTGCCAACAATAAAGCCAGCAGAGGTTAGAGCAGAAGGGGTTGGTACTACCGACTTATTTAACGGACATGCTACATATCTTCTGCAGGACGGGTTCAACGGAATTACTAGCACTACGATTAATGATCAGACAGTTTCAGTTTTAACCGGATGGGACGTTGACAATCGTGGCGGAAGAATATACAAATACCAAGGCAACTTATTGATAGTTGACGGAAACAGTTTTGAAAGCACTACAATGAGCCACAAACTTATGAAGCATAAAGGTGACGGGCTTGTTTTAGAATCTGCTTTCAAGTATCAGAATTCTGTAACTAACGGGTTTTACTATCAGGTTTCAGGCGATGGTAAAACAAGCTTGAAGCTATTTGTTGAAGGTGGCTACATTTACATACAAAAGCCGGGCGGTCAAAAAACAAAAATAATTAAGTGTGACGCCAATACTTTCTACTACATAAAAGCTGAGTTTTCTACTTCAGTAAACAAAGTCAAGCTTTGGATAAACGGACTGACTGCAGGCGAATATGACTATCTTGAAAGTGCTACATCAATAGACGAAATCAAGATAGGAACAGGCAAAGAACAAATGGCGGAAATTGTGCTTGACT
>JAFUJN010000060.1 GCA_017468095.1 Clostridia bacterium | reverse complement strand
TTTCTTTAAATTTATCTTAAGTCCTTTATATAGTAAACAATCCTAATGAATTAAGTCCGAATATCCATAAAAATAATGTAAACAGGCATAGTGCCGATGAAATTACAACTATCTGTGCGGCCAACTTTTCGTCACCATCCATCTGCTGTGCCATTGAAAATGAAGAAACTGCAATAGGTCCGCCGAATGTGATTAAAAGACAAGCAAGTGCTTCGCCTGAGAATCCGCACAAAACAGCAGCCGTCAGAATTATAATCGGGATTACGACAAGCCTTGCAATTATAACTATGCTTATTTCTTTTGCATAGCCCTTGATTCCTGAAAATTCAAAGCCTGCGCCAAGAGCAATAATGGCAAGCGGTGTTGCGATTGATGCAATGTCACCTACAGATTTTTCAATAACATAAGGCAGTTTAATATCAAGCCCGAAAAATACAAGTCCGATTACGCATCCGATTATAAGCGGATTTTTCGCCATACCTTTTAAAAGGGTTGGCAAGTGCAATTTTCCGCTTCCGCCACGGAATCTTTCAAGAGCGATTACAGCCAGAATATTGAACATTGGTATTATGATTGCAACCATCAAGGATGCAAGTCCCCTTGCCTGTTCGCCACATATGTAGCTAACCAGCGGAATACCCAAAATAGCAAAGTTAGTACGGAAAAATCCCTGTAGCATTACGCCTCGTTTCGGGTTTTCCTTTGTAAGCACCAAAACCGTGAAATAACCCACAATAAACACAAATAAGATGCCGATTGACGTAAAGGCAACAAGTTTCGGGTCAAATACATTTGCAGTTTCGGTTTTGTAAATATTATAGAATAAAAGCGTTGGCAAAAACGCCTTAAATACAAGTTTATTTATTAAATCAAAGCCTTTTTTATCCGCAATTTTCAGGCATTTTAAAACATACCCCAAAAGCATCAACAGAAAAATTGGTGCGATTGCGTCAAAAGACAATTTTAAACTTTCCATTCTGTTTCCCCTTAAAGTAATTATACTTCAATGAGTATTATATAGAGAAAGAAATTTTATGTCAATATTTTTAACAGTAATTTAACAAAATGTTAAGATTCTGTCAAGTAAGGCCTTTTATCCCATATAGAAATCTATTAAAAGCATCAATGAAAAGCCGATAAGTAATGCATAGGTTACAAACTTGTCGCCATTATGGTGAGTTTCCGGTATCATTTCATCGCTTATTACATAAAGCATTGTTCCGCCGGCAAATGCAAGGGCAAATGGTAAAACCGCATTTGAAAGGCTTACTGCAAAATATCCTAAAAGAGTCCCGATAACTTCAACAAGACCTGTTAAGGATGCCGCCAAAAATGTTCGGCCCTTTCCTATTCCTGCTGCCAGCATCGGCGCAATTATAACCATACCCTCCGGCACGTTCTGAAGTGCTATACCGCCTGCTATTGCAAGAGCCTCGGATACATTCCCTGTACCAAAACCAACACCTGCCGCAATTCCCTCGGGAAGATTGTGTATTGCAATGGCCATAACAAACAGGATGACCTTATCAATCTGTCCGTTTTTTTCAGGATGTGCTTCCAAATCCACCCCTGTTAAGTTGTGAAGATGCGGAAGTGCTTTATCCA
Organism: Clostridia bacterium; assembly: GCA_017468095.1. Lineage (GTDB taxonomy): Bacteria > Bacillota > Clostridia > UBA1381 > UBA1381 > UBA1738. The sequence goes on along the minus strand of JAFUJN010000060.1, from coordinate 4,189 downwards.
TAACATTCAAAATTAAAGCACCGCAGAATACACCTATAATTGTTACAAAAACGGAATGTTCTCCGCCATATTCCATTGATGGAATTATGAGCCCGAATATTGCCGCAGCAAGCATTACACCTGCTGCAAAGGACAGGATTATGTCGCTGAATTTGTGAGAAATATTTTTAAAACTGAAACCTATAATAGAACCAATTAAGGTTGCACCGCCAACGCCAATGGCGGTTAAAAGTACCATTTCCATATAATTCTCCCTTTATTATTTTTGGTTATAAGTTGTAATTATAAACCTCTTTATATAGTATATTCCTTATATTTTCAAAGGTACCTTGGCTCACCTTTTCCTTTGATGTCATTATCATAAGCGGAACAATCTTTTTACCCTTTGAAATCGGCGGCTGAAAATACTCGTATTCATTTAAGAAAAATCCGTTTCTCTCATAAAACCCTATACGTCTTTTTGCAATCTCTGTATCGGGAAGCTCGACTTCAAGGCATACAGTTTTTTGCTGGTTTTTCAAAAATTCCGTAAGCATCCTGCTTCCAAGCCCAGTATTTCTACAAGCTCTATCAACGGCAAAATGCTCAATGAAAATAAAATCATCAAATTCCCAGCCAGCAATAAATGCATTTTTCTCACCGCTTATGTATATGGAATATGCCATATTATCAAGCAGGCTTTTCTGCTCGTCATAGGGTCTTCGCTCATCTGTCGGGAAGCTTTGCTCCATTATGGCATAAACCCCATCAAAATCTTCCCTTTTCATTTTCTCTATCATAACATCACCTGTTATAAATTCATAATTGCTTCGGTATTTTCCATGGCGTATTCAATCTCGCTTGAATACATTCTGGCAATATCAATCATCTTTTCTTGCGAAATAGGCAAATTAGCATTAAAAAGTGCACCGATAAAATAGCAACTGATAAGAGTAAATTTCACTCTTTTTTCAAAGTCGCCATCTTCTATTGCGCCTGCTAAGTGGCGGAAGATAAAATAGCTTGCCAGTTGCTCAAAAACTGTCTGATACTCAGCTTTCTTGAAAACTTCATCGTCAAATTCCGCTCCTGCCAAATGCTCAATCTCTTTAAGCCAGCTATTATCAAGTATTTCCAAGGATTTGTATTTATTTAAAAGCTCATCTAAAGAAAATTCAAATTTTTGCCCATATTTTTCTGCAAGACACGACAGCCTATCATATATGCTTATGCTTCTGTCAGATAAAAGCGCAAAAATTTCTTCTCTTTTTATAAAAAACTCTTTTTCTTCCCCTGTAAGCTCTGCATTTTCGGGAATTTTTATAGAAAACTTTTCCGTTTCTAAAAGGATAATTCTTGCCACTTCTTCACAGGCAAGTCCAAGTCCTGTTTCTGTGAAATCGGAATAAAAGTTTTTGAATCTTGGATGCAGATAGCATATATCACAAATTGCATCTTCGCCGTACTCAGCTATAATTTCACAAAGTCCGTTTTCCATAAGCATTGGGCATCTGTCACCATCTGCAAGTTTAAAATGCGGAATATCGCCTGTGATGTTCGCCCTGATTTTTTCGCCAAGTGGCGTGTCAAGGCTTTCATACAGCATCATAGTTTCTTCGTCTATATCAATTTCCCAGCCGATGCAACAGTTATGCTTGCATTTATCTGCGATGCATTTGAATTTGTGATAATAATTAGGTGTTGCCTCTTTCATATATGCCTCTTTAACAATCAAATTCTCTTTTTAAAAGGTCAATCATAATTCCCGTGTTAAGCTCCATAGCATCAATCGGGTAAATTTCTTTTATGTAGCCATAGTAAAATTTGTCTTTAAAAAACTGGACAATATCTTCTTTGCTCTTGCCGTTTTTAAGCATAGAAGTTATCTCTTGCGCAGTTTCCACGGCGCTTTCCTTTGCCTTTTTAAGATAGAATTCTGTTGTTTTGCTATCCAAAAGTCCAAAGTGCGGAACAAGGATGTTTTTAATGTCAAGCTTTTGGGCCTTTTCTATTGATTCTATTGTCATATCATAACCAACAAGGTATGACGGCACAACATCATCACTGCCGTTATAAACGCCCACAGTTTCGCAGGATAAGAGTAATTTCTCTTCAGGACAATAATAGCCTATAGAGCATTTTGTATGCCCAGGAAGATTTATAGCCACAAATTCCATATCCCCAGCTTTAATTACGTCTCCGTCAGATACAGGAATGTCTACCTTTAAATCATCAATCAAGTCTTCATATTCTGTAACACCGCATTTTTCGGCAAATTTTCTGTCAAGGTCGCGCATTACAGCCTTTGCGGTGTCTTTTCCAAAAATCTTTGTGGCATACTCGCCTGCAACTACTTTTGCATCCGGCCAATACTTTAAGGCATAACAAGAGCCTAAAGCGTGGTCATAATGTGAGTGAGTTAAAAATATATAGTCAAGTTTTCTTTCGCCAAGTATATTCTTGATTTTATCCGCAACGCCGTAGCCTGTGAATGCAAAGCCGGAATCATACATAATGGCTGTTTTTCCGTCATCAATCAAAAACGCCGCATCCCCCGGATTTACTCGTACATCAGTTATTGTTAATTTGTTCATTTGTTTACCTCGTAAATGTTATACTTAATTAAAACTCTTGATCCAAGTTACCAGCGAATTATGATAGACATTTTCCATAACATCCTTTTTCATCTGTTCTGTAACAGGGCCGTTTTGTCTCATTCGATTAAGAATTGCTTCCTGAAGCTCCTCCACAGTCATTTCTTCAAAGGATTTATTAGGTTTTTCTTCGGCTACCTTTTCTGTTTTAACAGGCTCTTCCTTTGGCGCTTCCATAGGCTCAACTTTTGGAGTTTCAACAGGTTCAGTTTCCTTTACCGGTTCTATAATCTCTTCTGTCTTTTCTGTGATACTTACTTCTATCGGCTGTATAACTTCATCCGCTTCGCCTACTAAAAGCCATATTTCTCCGGAATTTGCTTTCACGTTCACAGACATACATCCGCCGTTTACCGACACGTGTTCTCCTGAAAGTGCGCCCACATATTCACCGCTGTTTGCCGGAAGATTCATTGCAAAATCATTATCACTATTATTCACGGTAACAATTACAGATTGCCCGTTATAATTTCTGCTGAATGCATACTGACCTGTTGTCAAAAGCAGTTCTTTATAGTCACCATAGGACAGAGCTTTTGTTTCCTGTCGTATTTTTCCAAGCCTTGCTATAAGCTTTGCAAAATCACTATTTTCCACTTCCGCAACATACTGCTTATAGGAAATGGCAGGCCTTAGAGAATCATCGCTTCCCCTTTCCTTTCGGCCCTCAATACCAAATTCCGAACCGTAGTAAACAGACGGAACACCCGGAAGAGTATATAACAGAACGTGAACAGGAACAAAATGATTTTTGTTATTCAGCTTTGTATAAATTCGCTCAACATCGTGGTTGTCTACGAAATTGTACAACTTAAGTCCATCCGGTTTGCTTCCGCCCATCTCATACAAACGCTTAACAGTATGGGCAATTTCAAAATAGTTGTGGTCATTATGACCGGAATATAGTGCCTTGTGCAAGTGATAGTTGGTTACGGAATGCAAAGTGTCTCCGTTTGCCCAACGAATATAGTCGCCATGGATAACTTCGCCCATAAGCCAGAAATCAGGCTTAACCACATTTGCCACCTGTCGCATCATCTGCATATAGCTAAAATCAAGCACATCCGCAGCATCCAAGCGAATTCCGTCAATATCAAACTCCGTCACCCAAAAACGAATGACGTCGCAAATGTATTCTCTCACTTCAGGGTTGTGTTGATTTAATTTTGCAAGCAGGTTATATCCGCCCCAGTTTTCATAAGAAAAACCGTCGTTATATTCATTATTGCCATAAAAATTTACATTGCAATACCAATCTCGGTATTTTGAAGATTCTCTGTTTTTCTTAATATCGCAAAAGGCAAAGAAATCACGGCCTGTGTGATTGAACACACCGTCCAAAATTACTCGTATTCCCTGTTTATGGCACTCTTTAACAAAGTTTGTCAAATCTTCGTTTGTGCCAAGTCTTGTATCCAACTTTTTATAATCTGTTGTTTCATAACCGTGTCCCACTGATTCAAAAAGTGGGCCAATATAAAGGGCATTAAACCCAAGTTCCTTAATTTGCGGGATAAAAGGAAGCAAAGTGTTTAATCTATGCTCCACGTCCTTAT
>JAFUJN010000059.1 GCA_017468095.1 Clostridia bacterium | reverse complement strand
CTTGATGTTCCTGCCCAAAGCATTGACGGACGAATTTTAGTTCCGGTACGAGCAATTTCACAAGCATTTGACTGCAACGTGAACTGGGACGGCAACGCAAGGCAAGTTGTTATTACTGATTAAAAAAACGCAAGACCAAGTCTTGCGTTTTTATTTTATTGAAGTTCGATACCGTAGCCACCTGCAATAAATCGTCTTAGTGTTATAACGTCTCTTACGTCTACGCTTTCGTCTCTGTTTATATCTACTGCAGCTTCATTTACTACTAAGTCATATCCGCCTGCAACAAATCTTCGTAGTGAGACAATATCTCTTACATCTATTGCACCATCATCAGTTACATCACCAGGAGTATATGTAACATCCGGTTCGTCGCCAACAAGCTCAAATGGGAAACCATATTCTACAGCAAATTCGTGTGCATAAGTGTCTTCCTCTACCAAAAGTATAAAATCATATACACCGTCAAAAGCTCTTGTATCAATGCTCTTTACAGTTGCAGGGATAGAAATTGTAATACATTCGCCATAAATACCATTCAAAGACCATTCTGCAATAGTAGTTATGGTAACACCATCTACTTCAGATGGAATATCTAATGTTGTTCCGTAGCACTGGCCATAAATAACTGTTCCTGTGTTAGCTTCTATTTCCAGATATGTGTCGCCTTCGTCATATTCGATGTAATTAACGGCTACTACCTCTACATCAAAGCTCTGTTCCTCTGATACATTTCCTGCGTTATCTTCCATATATACAACCAGCTTTGTTGCATCTTCGTAGTTAAAATCATCGGCCCAGAAGTATACCTCAACATCAGAAATACCGCTGCTTATGCTATCTTCGCTTTCGTAGCCTATCATATTATCATAATCATCATACAAAGCTAAATAAACATTACCTGCTTTGTTTGATTCCACGCTAATTGATACATAAATCTCATCATATTCATCGATAAGTAGTGTTGAAGGCACTTCTAAAACTTCAAATGCAAGTTCTTCATTATCTATCGTAATGCTTGAAGCCATAACATCGCTTTCCACGCCACCTGATGTCTTAAACTGTGCATATACGGTATGGACGCCTGATTTACCCTTTAATGAATATAGCACACCTACATCGATTTTTTCATAAGACTTTTTCTCTAATTCACTTTCAGAATCAGCTAATTTGTAATAAGCATAAGTGTTATGCGGAAGATTTATAATTTCGTAGTCACTTTTTGCAATATTGTTTCTGAAACCAAAAGATTCCTTGATAATAATATTGAAAAGACCGCTCTCCGGATACGCCCAGAAATATCCTTGATATTCTCCATTATTTTCAATAAATAACTCTTTGCTATCAACATATCCTGAACCTGAATGAATCATATTGATTTTGTTTAAATCACTCTTCTTGAATTTAACAGAAGTATTTGATGCACTTGTAGCTTTAATAACTACATTTGTCTCGGTTAATTCATCATATGCGCAAATAGTAACGTTTCCAACACTATCAAAACCTTCAAGATACATTTCTACCGTAGTATCTGTAATTTTATATTCGCTATAAATAAATGGTTCTGTCTTTTCTTCTACGCCCCAAATTCTCATATTATTATCGTAAGCAGGAGCTATGAAATCTGAGCCATCATACATTTTTAGTCTTGCAACTGCGTCACCATAGTTAATAGACAACTCTTCATCTACTACAACTACAAAAGATTTACTATACCCGCTGACATCAAGAGCACGATGATATTTAGCTTCCTTTTCGGTGCCGTCAGCCAATATAACCTTGTACTTTAAATTAGCAGGATTATAATCTTCTGTTTCTATGTATGCGTTTATGTAAGTTTTTCCATTATATGATACTGCATCACCTGCGTTTTGCCATGCAACAGCATCCCCTTCAATAACATCAATAGTTCTATAACACTTAAGATCATCCCCGTATGTAGCAGCCAAAGTATATTCGCCTGCTGTAAGCTCTCCTTTTACCGTCATAAGGTAAAGCTTTGATGAGCTTTGATATGTGGATGTAGCCACAACTTCATTGTCTTCATTCAAAAGCTCAACTTTTATATTTTTACGGTCACTTATGTTTATGGCACCTACATATGCATAGAACTTGTTGGTTGCTGACGGTATCGCGTAAAGATAGTTCTTATCTAAATCACGGCCACTTACGCTCAATATTTCCTTTTCAGATGTTACAACTACGTCTTCAATTGCACGAACTGTATATCCGTCATTCATTACCACTATATACTCGTGACTTTCGTCTAAGCTTGTGTTGAACTCAATCTTACCCATTATTTCGCTATAGTCTGCATCGAATTCAACGTCACTTTCCGTTCCGACAATATCACCTGTTGTTGCATCAAGCATATAGGCATCAACCTTGCTCACATCACCTTCAGTATAGCCCTGGTAAGTAAGAGCCTTGCCCCACATATAAAACCAAAGATAATCAGCATCGGCAGAAATAATGGTGTCACAGTCTATACCGTCATTGTAGTAATCATAGTCACTATCTTCATAATAAAGGTTAAAATCGTATAGTGCTTTATTATCTAAGCAATTTGACCATGAAGCAGAAGTTGTACCATGCTCACAAAGCCAGATATAGTTACCACCATCATACGCAATAGAGTCTCCGAACTCAACAAAAAGAGTTTTATCACTTGCTACTTTAACATCTTTCTTTATTGTCGGGCCGTTCCAACCGTCTTGATAGAACATTGTATATTGTTCGCCCGCTGATACATTTGCAATCTCTATTTTGAATGAATTTGTTGCATAACTAACAACTTCTATATTTTTGATTGCAGGATCAGTTATAGGATAAATGTCTGCATTATCAAAATTATATTCTATTTCATAACTACCGGTATATGAAAGCTTGGCAGTGTAATTCGCATATGGTTCAATGTCTTCTAAAACCTCCATCTTATAGATAAGGCCGTTCTGCTGATAATAAGCATCAACCTGCTCTGCAATAACATTACCGTCTTCATCTACAACGGAAAGCTCTAATTCACTTCTTAAATCCTTCAAATTCGGGACATAAAGCTCAATAGTAAATGTTTCTGCATCTGCATAAAAATCTTCAGAATAAACGCTTTCAATAAAGATTACATCACTTTCTGCACTCATAAGTGCAATCTCATCAGACTTTTCAGAAGCGTTTTCAAGAATGTTCTTTCTTGCTTCAGCACGCTTTTCTATAGCCTCAGCTCTTAGCTCTTCCTTTTTCGCAGTAACATCTGCTTCATTTACATTTACATCTTCATTTGCAAATACAGTAGCAAATGATGAAAATGCAAATACGGCTGTTAATAGTCCTGCTAAAATTCTTTTCTTCATAGCATCAAATCCTTTCGCCCTTATAATTTTGTTCCAATCTTGTAAAAAAAATTGGTGCACCTGACAGGACTTGAACCTGCACTTCCGTGAGAAAATATGGACCTGAACCATACGCGTCTGCCAATTCCGCCACAGGTGCATTTTTATAGTAATAATTATATAAAAAATCCCAGTTAATGTCAAGGTGTTTTGCCAAAACTAACCACCCAAAAAAGCCATTTTTTTGCGCAAAAAAACCTGCAGATTTCCTGCAGGTTTTTATTTTATAAAACTTTACTCAAAAATTCCTTTGTTCTGTCGTTTTTCGGATCCCCAAAAATTTGCTCCGGTGTTCCCTCTTCCATAATAACTCCGCCTTCCATAAAGATTACACGGTCTGCAACCTCTTTGGCAAAGCCCATTTCGTGAGTTACCACAAGCATTGTCATACCTTCTTCTGCAAGCTTCTTCATAACGTCCAAAACTTCCCCAACCATTTCAGGGTCAAGGGCTGATGTCGGCTCGTCAAAAAGCATAACGTCAGGCTTCATACAAAGTGCACGAACAATGGCAATTCTCTGCTTTTGTCCGCCTGATAGCTGTGCAGGATATGCATTTGCTCTGTCTTCAAGGCCTACCACCTTTAAAAGCTCCATAGCCTGTGCTTCGGCATCCGCTTTTGACATCTTTTTAAGCTTCATAGGTGCTATGCACATATTTTTTAAAACTGTCATGTGCGGGAACAGGTTGAACTGCTGGAAAACCATACCCATTTTCTGTCTATGAAGATTGATATCGTTCTTTGGGTCAGCAATATTTACGCCTTCCAAAAAGATTTCGCCTTCTGTTGGTATTTCCAAAAGGTTTAGTGAACGAAGAAATGTTGATTTACCGCAACCTGATGGCCCGATTATAACAATAACTTCACCCTTTTTAACTTCAAGGTCAACGCCGTCAAGCGCCTTGATTTTACCATCAAAGTAATGCTTTTTCAGTCCGGAAACTTTAATAATATTATCGCTCATTGTTTCTAAGTCTCCTTTCCAGAATATTTACAAGCTTTGTAAACACAATTACCATTACAAGATATATAACTGCCACGGCAATAAGAGGTAAAAATGGCGAATATGTAGCAGCTCTGATTATATTACCACCCATTGTTAAATCTCTGATTGTTACATAACCTGCAACTGATGTTTCCTTTAAAAGCACGATAAACTCGTTTGCAAGAGCCGGAAGAACGTTCTTAAACGCCTGTGGAATTATGATGTGCCACATTGTTGCCTTATAATCAAAACCAAGGCTTCTTCCTGCTTCAAACTGACCAGGGTCAATAGACATAATACCTGAACGGATAATTTCCGCAACATAAGCACCTGAGTTAATACCGAAAGAAAGTACCGCAACCATAAGGCTGTTTCGGGATGATGCAAATATGATGTAATACATCACCATAAGCTGTACAACAACCGGTGTTCCGCGGATAACTGTAAGATATAATTCACATATTTTGTTGCTGAGCCACAAAAGGAACTTTTTAAAGCCCTTTCTCATTTCCCCATAGGTCTTGTCATAGCTTGATCTTACAATCGCAATTACAATACCCAATACAACGCCTATGATAAGTGCTAAAAATGTTATGATTATAGTATTTGAAAGACCGGTGGTTATGAACTTCCAACGGTTTTCTGTAACGAAATTCAGTATGAAATCTTCTTTCATACCCTGCGCCCATGCAGAGATACCATCCCAAATACCACTCATCTTATCACCTCTTTTAAGTCAAAATATTAGGGGCGGAACAAGAAATCCGCCCCTTAATAGTATGTTTATTTAAAATTATTTGTTGTTTGCTGCAACGTATGCTTTAGCAGGTTCGTTATCGATAATTACGCAGTCAACCTTGCCTGTAACAAGAGCCTGAACAGCTTCGTTACCTGATGCATACTTCATAACACGATCTGCACCGAAGTCGCCTTCTGCATAGATGTCACCTGTTGTACCCTTCTGAGTACCGATTAGGTATGCTGCACCGTCTGCAAATAGGTCATCAACAGATGTGATTTCGCTTCCTACAGGAACGATAACTGACTGGATACCTGTTGCATAAGTATTTGAGAAGTTGATGTTCTGTAGTCTTTCTTCTGTAACTGTCATACCAGCCATACCCATATCAGACTTACCTGTCTGAACAGCTGTGATGATTGCATCAAATTCCATATCGTCAATAACAAGCTTCATACCAAGCTTATCAGCGATAGCTGCTGCCATTTCAGCATCGATACCAACGATCTTTTCGTTCTCGTAGTATTCATACGGAGGGAACTGAGCGTTTGTAGCCATGTGAAGTTCTTCCTTACCTTCTGCATCCTGCTGGAATACAAGGTCATTTGCAACACCTGATATGTACTTATCAACGATTGCTTTCTTTGTTCCGTCAGCTTCAAGTTCAACTAAAGCTGCATTGATTTTGTCAAGAAGATCTGTGTTTTCTTTTGCTACGCAGATAGCGTATTCTTCAACAGCATATTCTGTGTCCAAAATAGTAAGTTCTACTTTGCCAGCTCCGCAACCAGCGATTACGCCAAGTGCTAAAACTGCTACTAATGTTAGTGATAAAATTTTGATTAAAGTCTTTTTCATTTTGAATTCCTCCAAACAAATTTAATATACTTGTATTATAACAAACAATCTATAATTATGCAAGCATTTTTAGTAAATTTTGCAAGTGATTTTGTTTTTCCGTATAATTATACATCACTTACCTACACAGAAGTTATGGAATATCTCGCTTACAATGGACTCGGATACGGTATCGCCTGTAATCTCGCCCAAAATGTCAATGGTGGCATAAATGTCAAGTGCCGCCAAATCCTGCGGTAAGCCGTTTTCAACGCTATCTACTGCTCGCTCCAATGTTTCCTTCACTCTTGTAAGGGATGAAATATGGCGAAGATTTGTTACCACAATTCCGCCTGATTCAAGCTCTCCAAGATTGTAAAGCTTTGTGATTTCAGAAGATAGGCCATCCATACCATCACCCGTTTTTACGGAAATTTCAATGGCGTCTTCAACATCTACCGCCTTTATGTCGCTTTTATTGGCAACAATTATACGCTTTTTATCTTCGGTAAGTGCCAAAAGTTCTTCATCTTCTTCTTCAAGGCCGCGGCTTAAATCAAGCATCAATATAACAAGCTCTGCTTCTTCTATTGCCTTTTTTGACCGCTCCACGCCGATTTTTTCCACAACATCTTCGGTTTCGCGAATTCCTGCCGTATCAAGTAGCACCAGCGGAACACCGCCAAAGTTTACAAACTCTTCAATTACATCGCGAGTTGTGCCTGCAATATCGGTAACTATTGCCCTGTCGGATTTTGCCATACAGTTTAAAAGGGATGACTTTCCAACGTTTGGCTTTCCGACAATGGCAGTTTTTATGCCGTTTTTCAAAACTCGTCCGCTATCGGCAGTTTTAAGAAGTTTATCGGTTTTTGCGATATTTTCCTTGATTATATCGCCAACTTCGTCTAAAGTTACGTCTTCCAAATCTTCATCGGGATAGTCGATTGCCACCTGCATACGTGCCGCAAGATTTACCAAAGATGCGCGCATAGCTTCTATTTCCTTGGAAAGCCCGCCACCTGCCTGAGATAGTGCGTTTCGCTCTTCCATAGCAGTTTTTGAGTTTATAATGTCAATAATGCCTTCTGCCTGAGACAAGTCAATTCTTCCGTTTAAAAAGGCACGTTTTGTAAATTCACCAGGCTCTGCAGGGTATGCGCCAGCCTTTATAAGTTCTTCCAAAACTAACTTTGATGCAACCACACCACCGTGTGTGTTTATTTCAACAACGTCTTCTCTGGTGTATGTTTTTGGCGCACGCATTACTGCAACCAAAACTTCGTCAATTACCTTATCGCCTGATAGGATGTGGCCGTAATTGATAGTGTGTGACTCGCTATTTTCAAGCTTTTTGCTTCCCTTAAAAATCTTATCGCATATTCCGATTGCATCCGCTCCGCTTATGCGAATTACGGCAATTCCACCTACACCTTGGGGCGTAGAAAGTGCCGCTATTGTTCTTTCATTCACTTTATTTGTCCTCCAAAAGTTCCTGCAAGGCTGCCATAAAGGTGTTGATGTCCGAAAATCTCTTATGAACAGACGCAAATCGCACATAAGCAACTTCGTCAATAGCCTTTAGGTGGCTCATAACGTGCTCACCGATTTCAGTAGATGTGATTTCGCGGGACATCATCTGGTAAAGCTCGCTTTCGATTTCGTCCACAATCTTTTCCATCTGTGTATATGTGATTGGTCTTTTTTCACAAGCACGGATAAGACCGCGTAGTACCTTTTCACGGTCATACGGCTGACGTGAGTTATCCTGTTTTACCACGATTAAAGAAATGGTTTCCAGCTTTTCATAGGTGGTAAATCTTCTCTGGCATTTTAAGCACTCTCTTCTTCGTCTTATAGATGTGCCGTCTTCTGTTGGTCTTGAGTCGATTACCTTACTTTCTGAAAATCCGCAATATGGACAATTCATATATTTATCCTCCGTTCATATATATTTCATCCGACCTGATTATACATTAAATTCGTCAAATCCGCAAGCGGAAATTGCCTTTTTGTACGCATCATAATCGGTGTTTTCAACATTTAATGTGTAATGATTTTTGTATGTTTTACCATCCACAGTCCATTCAATGAGATAAACTGTTTTATAGTTCTCTTCAATCTCAAGGCTTCCAAGGCTTTCCGAACTGTTTTTGCCGATTGTGGCAGCTCCTGAAAATAGTAGCGTTCCCTTATACAAATCGGTGATTTGATATGTGATGTTCTTGTTTTCCAGAAATTCATTTACACCAAAAAGCTCAATTTCACCATCTTTTGGCTCGTCAAACATCAGGCACAAAGGCTCTTGAGAACGCTTTATGTAGCTAAAGCTGAGTTTCTTTTGATAGTAATAATCCACCACCGAATAGGAAATCTGTGGCCAGCCGTCAATTAAGTTCCACCACAAAATTCCTGTTTTGTCCCCTTTTCGTATTCTCATTCTTTCGATGAAATACTTATAGGCTTCCGCCTGAACAATCTGGCTTGCATTTACCAACTCTTCAAAATCTTCAGGGGCTTTGCCGAACATATATTTAACGTCAGCAAAAACCTTGTCAATATTCCTTGAAAGCGGATGGCTTCTGTCAATATATGCAAGTGT
>JAFUJN010000058.1 GCA_017468095.1 Clostridia bacterium | reverse complement strand
TCAATTATACTTGCATTTTTAAGACGGGAAAGCATCCCGATATTTGCAAGGGAATGATCCATTCGCGTTCCAATCATACCGAAAAGCAAAACCCTTTCAAAGCCTTTTTCTTCTGCATACATAATGGCAAGCTCGGAATCGGTAAAATCCTTGCGTTTTGGGTAAATTCTTTTTTCTTCTGCTATATCGGTAAATTTTGTGGAGTCCATATCGCCGATTACAACGTCCGCTTTTATGCCAAACTTCTTGGCGTGGTCATAGCCTGCGTCTGCACAAATCACGAAATCGTCAGGCTTTATGTAGTCTTTTATATATTCGCCCACGTTTCCGCCACAGATTATAACCCCTCTCATACTTCCTCCAAAAGTCCTTTTATTGACCCTGTTATATCATCATTAAACACCGCAGACCCTGCAACAACTACATTTGCACCAAGGTCTACAACAGATTTTATATTGGATTTCTTCACTCCGCCGTCAACTTCGATTAAGAAGTCATCACCACAAAGTTTTCGAAGTTCTGTGATTTTCGGGTTCACTTCTTCTATGTAAGACTGTCCGCCATATCCCGGATTAACGCTCATAACAAGCACCATATCCACCTTGTCAAGATAGGGTTTTACCGCATCTACAGGTGTTCCAGGATTTAGTGAAATTCCTGCTTTTTTGCCAAGGGCATGGATTTTTTCAATACACTCGTCCGCCTTTTTAGTTGCTTCAACGTGGAAAGTTATAATATCCGCTCCGGCTTTTGCAAAATCTTCAACATATCGTTCCGGCTCGGTAATCATAAGATGCACGTCAAAAAACAGGTTAGATTTATCCCTTAAGCTCTTATATACACAAGCGCCAAAGCTTATGTTCGGCACAAAAATGCCGTCCATAACGTCAATATGAAGCCACTGGGCTCCTGCATTTTCAACTTCTTTAATCTGCTCTCCCAATTTTGAAAAATCTGCTGAAAGCATTGATGGTGATAGTATCATTATTTTTCCCATTCCTTTATCTTTTTTAACTCGCCAAAAAGCTCAACATAGCTTTCGTATCGGCTTTTTGCAATCTCGCCCGATTCAACCTTTTCCTTTATGATGCAATCGGGCTCATTTATATGCACACATCCCTTAAACCTGCACATATCTTCTATTTCCCGCATTTCAGGGAAGCATTTATAAAGCTCATCCGCCTTTATGGTGTTAAGCTCAAAGGAGGAAAATCCCGGTGTATCAAGTACATATCCGCCTTCTTTAAGCTCTAAAAGCTCTACGTGACGGGTTGTGTGCTTTCCTCGTTTTATCTTGTCCGAAATTTCTCCTGTTTCCTGCTGGGTATCGGTTATAAGGTTTAAAATTGTGGATTTCCCCACACCTGAAAGCCCTGCAAAAGCGGAAGTTTTATCCTTGATATACGGAAGTATTGCGTCTTTAACATTCTCTTCCATAGCACAGGTTAAAACTACAGGGTATCCTGCTTTTTCATAGATTTCTTTAAGCGCATCCCCTGATTTTACGTCGGTTTTGTTGATTAAAATTACAGGCTTTATCCCAACATTTTCCGCGTTCACCAAAAGCTTGTCTATTAAAAGTATATTCGGCTCCGGCTCTGCTGCTGCAACAACAATAACTAAAACGTCAATATTGGCAACAGTCGGGCGGATAAGATATGAAGTACGCGGGTATATTTTTTCAATGCTCCCTTTGCCGTTTTCCACCAGAATATCTACAAAATCGCCGATTGCAGGCTTGATGCTTTCCTTTCGGAAAATACCCCTTGCCTTACATTCATAAATGACATTATCGGCAGCCTTTACATAGTAAAAGCCACCGATTCCTTTAATTATTCTACCTTTAGTCAAAATAAATCACCTTATCCGCAACCAGTGTTCCGTCCATATACACCTGAACACTTGCGTCCTTTGAAGACTGAACAGGGATGTCTACAGTACCTTCTGTTCGCTTATGAGTCTTATTGTAAATTTCCTTGCCGTTGGCAACTGCTTTAATATGCACAGTTTCACCGCCAGCTGATGGAATATTTATGGTTAATGTCTTTTTCTTTAATGGCTGTGCTGTTTCGGTAGGTATGCCTTCGGAAATCAAAAGGTCAACCTTTGTGCCCTTTTCAACACCTGTTTTTGCAGATGGTGACTGGCCGATTACCTTGCCATATTCTTCGTCACTTTCACCCATTGTGATATCTCCAACAACAAGGCCTGCTTCTACTATCAATTTTTCAGCTTCGCTCTGGAAGATTCCTGTTAACTTTGGAACAACAGCCTGTTCTTCTTCAGCACTTACATAGATGGTTACTTCTGTTCCCTTTTCAGCCTTTTCATTTGCAGAAGGCTCCTGCTTTATAACATAACCAATCTCGATTGTTTCGCTGAACTCTTCTTCAATTACATACTTGAAGCCATTTTCACGAAGACGCTTTTCTGCCTCTTCCTGCTCTAAATCTACAACATTAGGAACTTCTACCATTTCCTTATCAGAGCCAAGGCTTACTGTTACCTTAATTTTTCTGTTCTTCTTTACAGGTTGATTTACGCCAGGATTATGCTTTATAATCTTGCCTTCTTCAATCTCTTCGGATTCTTCATAATCAATATTTTCGTTAAGTCTTAAGTTTTCTCTTTCAAGAAGCTCTTCAGCTTCTTCAATAGTCAGGTTTGTAAGGTCAGGCACCAAATACTCCTGTGCACCGCCGCTCATTGAGCAATATGATAGTATTCCCAAAAGAACTGCGCTGGCTGCTGCAATAATAGCAATTTTTACGTTATTATTTGCCTGTTTACGCTTCTTACCCTTACTCTTTCTCATATTATACTCATCCCTTGCTTTATTACTATCAAGACGTTTTGTTTCAAACTTGCCTTCTCTTGCATCTCTTCCGCTCGGTGCAATTCCTATTACTTTTTCAAGGTCTGCCACCATTTCCTGTGCACTTTGATACCTTGAATGCTGGTCTTTTGATATAGCTTTCATTACGATATCGCAAACTTCATCAGGAATATCTAAATTGCACTTTTCTCTTATGTCAACTGCATCCTTTTCAAGCTTTGCAATAGCAACAGCAACCGGATTTGCTCCGTCAAACGGAACTTCACCTGTTAGCATTTCGTATAAAACAACGCCAAGAGAATAGATGTCGCTTCGCTCATTGATAAATCCGCCACGAGCCTGTTCCGGTGAAATATAGTGTACAGAACCCATAGCACCGCTTCCCGCAACCATTGTTTCGCTTGTTGCAGCCTGTGCAATACCAAAGTCCGCAACCTTCAGGGTTCCGTCCGATGCCATAAGCACGTTGTGTGGCTTTATGTCACGGTGAATAATTCCGCCTGCGTGAGCGCAAGCCAAAGCTCTTCCTATCTGCACAGCAAACTCGCAGGCTTCTTTTGGCTCTAAGTGTCCCTTTTCACTGATATATTCCTTTAATGTAATGCCGTCTACATGCTCCATTACTATGTAATCAAGCTCTCCGCTTTCAGAAACGTCATAAACCTGCACGATATTCGGGTGTGAAAGCCTTGCGGCAGCACGAGATTCGGTGTTAAATTTCTTAACAACTTCCGTGTCATGCTTTAAGGAATCCTTAAGCACCTTTATTGCAACGAAGCGGTCAAGCACCTGACATTTTGCCTTATATACGGTTGCCATTCCGCCTGTGCCAACCTTTTCAACTATTTCGTATCTGTTCCCGATAACCTTCCCTATCAAGTAGTCCATTTAGACTCTCCTTTCATCTATCAACTAACGGGTGTTTTATATCTCTTTTTCTTCACGTTTATCAAATGCGATACAGGTTATATTATCCATACCGCCTTTTTTATTTGCAAGGGCAACAAGTTCTTCAACTCCTGCCTGCAAATCATCGCATTCGTTTATTATCTCCATTATCTGTGTATCACTTACAAGGTTTGTAAGACCATCAGAACTTACAATAACCGTTTCGTCATTATAATCAACGATTCTCACGTCTACCTTGATTGATGCATCAGTTCCTATTGCACGGGTTATCACATTCTTTTGCGGGTGATTTTTTGCGTCATCGCTTGTGATTCGTCCACGGGCAAGTAGCTCCTGAACTAAAGAATGGTCGGTGGTGATCTGCTGTATCTCGCCGTTTTTCACGGTGTAAACACGGCTGTCACCTACGTGGACTACGATAAGTTTGCCCTTAAATATAAACGCCATTGATGCGGTTGTTCCCATGCCTTCTGAATTTTCCTTATGACGGGAATATTCATAGATTTGGGCATTTGCGTCAATAAACGCTCTCCTTATCATTTCACCAAGTTCCACATAATCCATATCAGGGTCGAACATTCTTATAATGTGGTCCTTAATCAGCATTGTGGCCATCTTGCTGGCAACTTCGCCTTTTGCGTGACCGCCCATACCGTCGGCAACCATTGCGCCCATCAGGTTTTCGTTTCTGTATGAAAAGAAACTGTCTTCATTTATTTTTCGTACTCTTCCCGTATCGGAATATGCTCCCATTCTCATAAAATCACCTCCCTTTAAAAGATTTTTTATAAGAGTTTTTTCCTTAGCTGACCGCAGGATGCCTGAATGTCTGACCCAAGTTCGCGGCGCACCGTGGCATTTATTCCAAGGCTATTTAGCTTATCGCAAAATGCACGGATTTCCTTTTTATTTCCTTTATGATATTCTCGCTCTTCAATTTTGTTAACCGGTATTAAGTTCACGTGACACAGCATACCTTTTAAAAGCCTTGCAAGCTCTTCTGCGTCCTTTTCCGAATCGTTAACACCGCTGATTAACGAATATTCAAAACTTATTCTTCGGGTTGTTGTTTTTATATAGTCTTTACATGCCTTGATAAGTTCCTCAACAGGATACTTTTTATTAACAGGCATTATGGAATTTCGTATTTCATTATTCGGTGCGTGAAGCGATACCGAAAGGGTTATAGGCATATTTTCCTTTGCCAAGTCATATATCTTCGGGACAAGCCCACAGGTTGATAAAGATATGTGCCTATAGCCAATGTTCAGTCCCTTTTCGTGATTTACGTTATGCAAAAACTTTATCACGTTTTCAAAGTTATCAAGTGGCTCGCCGATACCCATCATTACGATATTGCTTATTCTCTCGCCAATATCTTTCTGGGCAAATATGACCTGATTTAAAATTTCACCGGCGGTTAAACTTCGATAAAGCCCGCCGATTGTTGATGCACAAAATCCGCATCCCATACGGCATCCAACTTGCGATGAAATGCATATTGAAATCCCGTGATTATAATACATAACCACACTTTCTATGCAGTTCCCGTCAGGAAGTTCAAAAAGATATTTTGTTGTTTTGTCAAGCTTTGAAACATACTTTTCACGAATTTTAAGGGTTGACACAAAGCTAACTTTGGAAAGCTTTTCGCGGGTTGCCTTTGAAATGTTTGTCATTTCATCAAAGCTTTCGACGCCTTTTGACAGCCACTCGAAAATCTGCCCTGCACGGAACTTTGGCTCGCCTTGTTCTTTTAAAAAGTTTTCAAGCTCACTAAATTCAAAATCCTTTAAATCTATCATTTGCATTTCCTTTTCACCTTACAGATGAAGAATCCGTCTGTACCATCTATATTCGGATAAAGGGTTATATATCCCTTGTTTTCCCTTGCTAATTTTTGCGGTAACTCTATTGGTAAAAGCTCAAAATCCTTGTTTTCTTCCAAAAACCGCATCACCACATCTTCGTTTTCACGTCTTAATATGGTGCAGGTGGAATAAACAAGCTCACCGCCATCTTTTAAATACTTGGAAGCATTTTCAAGAATCTTTAATTGAATTTCAGGCAAGGTTTCGATTTCGTCCTTGTTCCACTTGATGTCAGGCTTTCTTCTGATTATGCCAAGCCCAGAGCATGGAACGTCTGCCAAAACCTTATCTGCTTTTCCAATCAGTTCCTGGTTCAGCTTTAGTGCATCGCCCACTTTTGCATCTATTATGGAAATCCCCATACGCTCCGCATTTTTGTTTATGATTTCAATCTTATGGGGATGAATGTCAAAGGCATAAATCCTGCCCTTGTTTTCCATAAGTTCAGCAAGGTGCGTTGTCTTTCCACCAGGGGATGCACACATATCTATGCAAGTATCGTTTGGCTTTGGTGAAAGTGCTAAAGATGCCATCATCGCCGCAATATCCTGCACGATAATCCTGCCCTTTTGGTAGTCAGGGTTATTTGCAATATCTGTACCTTTTAAAATTCTTGCACCGCTATAAATTTGTGATACTTCGCATTCGGTTTCAAGCTCTTCATTTTTTAAAGTGTTCACTCGCACCGTTGTTTCAGGCTCACCGTTTAAAGCATCCAATAGCTCTTCACAAAAGCCTGTGTCCCAGAAAAGCTCCACCATTTCTTCTGTGAATGAATACTTTACCGAAAGGTTTTCTATTTTGTCTTTCGGATATTCCAAGGTATCTTTTCCGCGGATTACCGAATGAAGTATTCCGTTTACAAAACCTGAAGATTTTCCGCAGTATTTCTTCGCCAGCTTAACACTTTCGTTAACCGCCGCAGATTCAGGGATTTTATCGGTGAAATAAAGCTGATAAACACCCATTCGAAGTATTAAAAGCACGTATTTTGAAAGCTTTTTAATCTTTACTTTGGAATACCTTGAAATTATATAGTCAAGTGTTAATTTTCTGCGCACTACCCCATAGACAAGCTGGGTCACAAGACCCTTATCACGACTGTCGGTAAGTTTTGGCAAAGCATCCTTTACCGCCATATTCGAATATGCGCCGTTATATTCAATTTCATAAAGCGCAAAAAGCGCTGCTTCTCTTGGGTTTTGCATAGTTTTAGTCTCTTCTTCTTGAATTACTCAAAAGTATTAGTCTTAGTAGCTGAAGTGCTGTTGAAATTACAGCCGCAACATAAGTCATAGCAGCGGCACGAAGTACCTTTTTGGCACCAGCAAGTTCATCATCTTCAAGCATTGCACTTTGGTTTAAAATAGTAAGTGCACGGCGGGATGCATTAAATTCAACAGGCAAGGTTACAACCTGAAATACCAATGCACCTGAGAATAAAAGTATTCCAAGGTTTGTTAGCATTGGTGCCGCAAACAATAAACCTATCAAGAATAGTGGCATTGAAAGGCTTGATGCGATGTTCACCGCAGGCACTATTGCATTTCTCACCTTGATTGGCGCATAGCCCACCGCGTGTTGAACTGCGTGGCCAGCTTCGTGTGCCGCAACGCCGATTGCCGCAACAGATGTGTCGGAATATGTGGCATCTGA
Source organism: Clostridia bacterium (assembly GCA_017468095.1). Lineage (GTDB taxonomy): Bacteria > Bacillota > Clostridia > UBA1381 > UBA1381 > UBA1738. The sequence goes on along the minus strand of JAFUJN010000058.1, from coordinate 5,917 downwards.
CAAGCGGATGACATTGGCTTTCGGGTCATAGTGGTCACTTAAATTACCGCTTATATGCTCAACTCTCACGTTATAAAGTCCGTTATCGTCTAAAATTTTTCTTGCCGCATCAGCGCCTGTGTAGTTTCGGTAGCTTTTAACCTTTGAATATTTTCTAAAAGCACTCTGCACACCGCTTGATGCAATCATCGCAAATATAAATCCTATAATTACTAAAAAATAGGTTGGGTCATAATAGTAAAAAAATGGCATTTTGTTTCTCTCCTTATTCTAAAACAGTTCCGTATTTTATCTCATGTCCCCTTAAATATTCATCTATACCCATTCTCTTTGAACCGGCAAACTGGGCAACCTGAATGTAGATAGAGCCGTCACAGGTCTTAACACGAAGACCTTTGCCCTTTTCATATCCGACAATTTCGCCGTTTTCGCCGGCTACAGGCTCGCCTTTTCGGGCAGTTATTATCTTCATAACTTCACCGCAATATATGCTATATGCCATAGGCCAGCTATTCATTCCGCATATATGCTTTGAAATAACATCAGTTGGCTTTGACCAATCAATATGCGCCATTTCCTTTGAAATCATTGGTGCATATGTATGCTCATCGTGATTTTGCGGTCTCGGTGTGATGTTTTCAATATTCTTTATGGTTTCGGAAAGTATCTCTCCGCCTTCCTGCGCCATTCGGTCAAATAGCTCTTCCGAGGTTTCGTACTCGCCGATTCCAAACTCCTTTTGAAGAAGTATATCACCTGTATCAAGTCCCTCTGCCATAAGCATTGTTGTAACGCCTGTAGTTTCGTCGCCGTTTATGACAGCCCACTGGATAGGCGCTGCACCACGCAATTTTGGCAGAAGTGATACGTGCATATTTACGCATCCGTATTTTGGATAGTCAAGTATATACTTAGGCAAAATCTTGCCGTAAGCCACAACTGCGATTAAGTCCGGCTTTAGCTCGTCTAAAATTGGCTGAAGTTCGCCATTTTTAAGTTTTTCAGGCTGATATACCGGTATTCTAAGCTCTTCCGCCTTTACCTTAACATCGGTTGGCATAAGCTTGTGGCCTCTGCCCTTTGGCTTATCCGGTTGGCTTACAGCACCGATTACTTCGATACCGTTTCGGGCCAGTATCTCAAGGCAGGTTGCCGCAATATCCGGCGTACCCATAAATAAAACTCTCATATTTATTCCTCTATAAATCTTATAACCTTATCTAAAAACAGCTTTCCGTCCAAATGGTCAAGCTCGTGGCAAAATGCTCTTGCCAAAAGTTCTTCGCCTTCTATGGTAAACTTTTTGCCATAGCGGTCAAATGCTTCAACTGTGACCTTCATCGGTCTTTCAACTTCTCCCCACTGACCCGGTACGCTAAGGCAACCCTCTGTACCTGTCTGTGAGCCTTCTTCCTTTATGATTTTTGGGTTAACAAGCTCAATTCTGCCTTCGCCGACGTCGATTACAACGCATCTTTTTAAGATTCCCACCTGTGGCGCTGCAAGGCCAACGCCATCGCTTTTCTGCATTGTGTCATACATATCGTCAAGCAAAATCGCCAGCTTTTTATCGAATTCCTTTACTTCTTTGCAAACCTTGTAAAGAACTTCGTCTCCCTTTTTTCTTATCTCTCTTAAAGCCATTTGTTTTCTCCTTAAAATTACAAACTGTTAGGGTTTTTGTCTATCACAACTGATATATTTTCATAGTTTGCATTTTTCTTGCATTTATCACGTGCCAAAATCAGCGTCTCATTCAGCGCATCAATGTTTTCGCACTTTATCAAAAGTCTGTATATATATTTATTCTTTATCTTTGACACATAGGCAGGGACTGGGCCCAAAATTTGCGTCTTTTGCTCCATTTCGGTGAGTGGTGCCAAGTTCTTTGCAAAGAATTTTGCACATTTTGAAACATTGTTTTCAACACTTCCCGAAAAGATTACCGAAACAATACTGCAAAACGGCGGATACCACATAGCTTTTCGCAAGTGAAGTTCTTCGTGGTAAAAGTCCTGATAATTGTGGGCACACATATATTCTATGGCCTTGTTTTCAGGGCTATAAGTCTGAATTACACTTCTTCCCGTCTTCTCTGCTCTTCCGGCACGTCCTGTAACCTGCTCCAAGATAGAGAAGGTTCGCTCCCCTGACCTATAGTCATCTATATTCAAAATTGTATCTGCGGAAATTACCCCAACCAAGGTTACATCAGGAAAATCCAGTCCTTTTGTTACCATCTGGGTTCCTATCAGAATATCAATTTTCTCTTTTTCAAATTTATTTAAAATTTCACTATGTGAATTTTTAGCACCTGTGGTGTCCACATCCATACGGATTGTTGTTGCATTCGGGAAAAGCTCTTTTATCTCTTCTTCAACTTTTTGCGTTCCGCCACCAAAATACCGTATGTAACCGCTTCCACATTCAGGACACTTTTTATAGTTTGGAATTGTGTGTCCGCAGTAGTGACAACGAAGAGTGTCATCAAACTTATGGTACTTTAGCGAAATACTGCAGTTTGGGCACTCCACCACATAACCGCATTTTCTGCAGGAAACAAAGGTTGAAAAACCGCGTCTGTTTAAAAACAGAATGGTCTGCTCACCTTTTTCAAGGTTTTCCCCTATTTCCTCCTGAAGCTTTTCGCTTATAACCGAGCGATTCCCGTTCTCAAGCTCCTGCCTTAAGTCCACCACGTAGGCTTTCGGCATAGCCTTTTGGTTTACTCTTGTTTTCATTTCAAGAAGAGTATATTCGCCCTGCTCTGCCTTATAGTAGCTTGTAACAAGTGGCGTTGCCGATGCAAAAACCAAAACTGCACCATATTGCTTTGCACGAAATTCTGCAACTTCGTGGGTTTCATATCTTGGCGACATTTCCGACTTATATGTCTGCTCGTGCTCTTCGTCCACAATTATGGCACCAATGTTTTTAAATGGTGCAAAAATTGCTGATCTTGCACCAATAACTATGTCAGCATCCCCTGAATTTATCTTCTTCCATTGGTCGTATTTTTCCCCAAGGGATAACCCCGAATGAATAACCGCAGTTCGTTTCCCGAATCGGCTTTTGAATCTTGCCACCATCTGGGGTGTTAAGGATATTTCAGGGACAAGCACTATTGCCTGCCTGCCACCCTTTATGGTTTCTTCAATGAGGCGCATATACACTTCGGTTTTGCCCGAACCTGTTACTCCGTGCAATAGATATGGCTTATATTCCTTTTTGTTTGCCGTTTCCAAAAGACTTTTTAAAACATCCTTTTGCTCGCTTGTAAGCTCACAAGGCTTTTCTTTTGCACTAAGCTCGCTTTTCTTTGGCTCACGCATAACTTCCACTTCAAAGGCTACAATATATCCCTTTTTCAAAAGCGAACGGATACCGCTATATGAGCCACCCGAAAAGTTTACAAGGTCAGCAAGAGAAAGTCTCCCGCATTCTGACAAAAGCTCCACCATTTTTGCTTGAATATGGGCGTTGCTCTTTTCCAAAGCCTGTAAAACTTTTGGAAGCTCCCCGTCTTCAATATTAAGCTCACAAACGGTTATAAGCTTATCGCCTATGGTTCTTGCATCACGAAACTCACGCTTTATTCTGCCTTGCTCCACAAGTTTTGCAAGTCTGGTTTTGATGCTTACATCAAACTTTGCCATAAAGCGGTTAATCTCGCTGGCATCTCCGCATTCTGCAAGTCGCAAAATAATCTCGTCAGTTTCTCCGTGTTTTACTTCTTCCGTAAGTACAAGCCATTCTTCCGGCTTAACTTCAGTTCCTGACGGGCTTACCGCGTGAATTGCATCAAGATATGTGACAAGATACTTTTCTCGCATCCACTTTATAAGCTCCAGCTGTTTTTCGTCAAAAAGCTGAATGTCCTTTGAAAGTCTCTCGATGGCTTTTAGTTTCTTGGCGGATGATTTCTCCTTGATTTTTACAACATAGGCTTCCTTTGGCTTATTTGCACTGCCAAAAGGAACTATTACCGACGAGCCGATTTTTACATCAATGCCATCGCTAATAGCGTAGTCAAACACTTTATCTAAACTTTTTGATTTGTGATTTACTACTACCTCTGCAACCAAGGGTTTCCCTCCAAATTATTCTTCGTCGATTTTTGCCTTTTTATATCCGATCTTTCCGCAGGAAATTTCCATTACTGCCTTTGATACCGGATTTTCTGAATCGCAAGTTACTGTGCTGTCATCATTTTCGCCAAGCATTCTTGCTCTTTTAGCTGCCATAGTTACCAAAATGTATCTGCAGCCGTCTTCTACGCATTTTTCAAGTGCACTGATTCCTGGTTTAATAATCATTGTTTTTTTCTCCTTTAAATTTCACTTAATAGTTTTTCTATCATTTGCTGTCTGTCATTTGCAGACTTTATAATACTTAACGTATCCTTGACGCAAGTGTCAAGGTCGTCGTTAACTATAACATAGTTATACTTAGGCGATTGTGAAAATTCCCACTTCGCCGCATTTATACGGCGCTCAATTTCCGCATCGTCTTCGCGTCCACGCTCTGTAAGACGTTTTCTAAGTTCCGCTATTGACGGCGGAACAACAAATATCAAAATTGCTTCCGGCATTTGCGCCTTTACTTTAAGTGCTCCCTGCGGCTCGATTTCAAGGATTACGTTCTTGCCACTATCCAGCATATCGGTTACGGCCTTTTTCGGTGTTCCGTAATAGTTACCGCCATAAACCGCATATTCTAACATCTCGCCGTTTTCAATCATTTTTTCAAACTTTTCGGTAGTGGTGTAATAGTATGTAACACCCTCAGCCTCTCCAACTCGCATATCACGGGTTGTTGCCGAAATTGAAAGGAAGATATTATCTTCCGCCAAAAGCTTGGCACACACCGTACCTTTTCCCGTACCGGATGGACCTGATATAACAAAAAGCGAACCTTTGCTCATTATTCATCATCCTCCTGACTTAAACGGTTTGATATGGTCTCCGGCTGAAGAGCTGATAAGATTATATGGTCAGATGATGTGACAATAACCGCTCTTGTTCTTCTGCCATAAGTTGCATTGATTAGTTTTCCGCGCTCATCAGCTTCGTGCATAACTCTCTTTATAGGTGCTGATTCCGGACTTATTATGGCTACCACCTTTTCCGCCGGAACAATGTTTCCAAATCCGATGTTTATCAGTTTCATTTTTGCCTCCTACTCAATGTTCTGTATCTGCTCACGAAGTTTTTCGGTTTCTGCTTTTAGCTCCACAACCATCTTGGCAATTTCGATGTCTCCCGCCTTTGAGCCGGTTGTGTTTATCTCGCGGTTGATTTCCTGAATTAAGAAATCAAGCTTTCGGCCTGCAGGTTCGTTTGAATCACAAATGTTATAGAATTCAACAAAGTGGCTTGCCAAACGCACCATTTCTTCGTTTACGGCAACCTTGTCCGCAAAAATTGCAACTTCGGTTAAAACCCTTGCATCGTCAATATCCTTGTTTTCAAGGACTTCTTTGATTTTATCGTAAAGGCGTGCTTTATACTCATTAACAGTTTCAGGAGAGCGCTCATCTATCTTCTTTGCGATAGACTTCATATACTCAATTCTCTCTTCCAAATCCTTTTGAATACGCTCGCCTTCTCTTTCACGCATAGCTGTGAAAGACAAAATAGCAGGCTCTAAAACCTTTTTAACAGCTTCAAAGATTTGCTCTTCGTCTTCTTCCTTTCGCTCAATTGTGAAAATGTCAGGGTATCTTGCGACGCTTGATACCGAAACATCATCACGAAGACCAAACTCATCACGAAGACTAGCTAATGCTTCTATGTAACTTCTTGCAAGCTCCATATTAACTGCGATTTCCTTATCGGAGTCTTCAAAGCTTTCAACGGCAATATAAATATCAACCTTACCGCGTGAAATATACTTTGATGCAAACTCGCGTACCTTA
>JAFUJN010000057.1 GCA_017468095.1 Clostridia bacterium | reverse complement strand
TTTCCGTCATGCTGATATGTGTGGATAAAATGTCCAAGACCTGATAAAGCTCTATATTCAAATGTATATCTGTTACAAGCTGTTCCTTCAGGGTCTGCACTCTTTAAAATGCTCATCTGATATGTAAAATCACCTTCATCAAATGTAAGCATACCGCTTATTCTTGGTGTGAAGTTTGGAGCATCAGGCTCAAACTCACGTGTTTCTAAGCTGTCAGAAAAGCTTTTGCCTTCTTTTACGAAGTCATAGATGGTATCTGTCTGGTCACCGTTTGTAACGATTAGATTGTTTTCAAAAACTCTGATTGGTGAGTAGATGATAAGGCTTGGGTCTTCAACCTTTGATGCGTCAAATGGATGAATGATAACTTCTTCGCCTTTCTCAACAAAAACTCTGTTTCTTGAGTTTTCTGATCTACCCATAATGAAATATGCAATAGCGGCTTTGGTTCCGTCTTCGGTTTTACCGATAACGATACCACGGCCCACATATGAATTGTCTTTAATAAGTTCTCCGATTTTATCTGTCTTATAAGGCATTTTATTTCTCCTCCAACATCTTTTTAGAAATTATTTCAGTAGCTTCCGGCAAAATTTTCCATTCCGCCTCTTCCATTATTCTCTTCTGCAGAATTTCAGGTGTATCTCCATCTTTGATTTCCACAGCCTTTTGAAGAATAATCTTTCCGCCGTCAGGGATTTCGTTTACGAAGTGTACTGTTGCACCGCTGACTTTAACACCGTATGCAAGTGCCGCTTCGTGAACACGAAGTCCGTAAAATCCTTTTCCACAGAATGACGGAATTAAGGATGGATGCACGTTTATAATTCTTTCTTCGTAGCGTTTGGTGAAATCTTCGCTTAAGATACTCATAAATCCTGCAAGGACAATAAGGTCAATTTTGTATTCGTCCAAAGCCTTGCAGATTTTTTCTTCAAAAGCCTTCTGGTCAGGATTTTCCTTTCGGGAAACAACCACGCTGTCAATTCCGTTGTTTTTTGCACGCTCTAATGCATATGCAGTAGGACTGCTTGACACAACCAGCTTGATTTTTCCGCTTTTGATAATTCCCGCTTTTTCGGCATCAATTAGTGCCTGAAGATTTGTACCGCCGCCTGAAACAAATACGGCAATATTGGTTAGCATATAACCACTCTTTCTTCACCCTTTGTGATGTTACCGATTATGTATGCATCTTCGCCGTTTGCTTTTAGAACTTCGATTGCTTTTTCTGCTTCGTCCTTTGAAACAACAATGCTCATACCAACACCCATATTAAATGTGTTGAACATATCGTGCTCTGAAATACCGCCGGTCTTCTGAAGTAAATCGAAAATAGGAAGTACCTTTACGTCGCTTCTCTTAATATTTGCAGTAAAGCCCTTTGGAATACTACGTGGGATGTTTTCATAGAAACCACCGCCTGTGATATGAGAAACAGCTTTAACTGTAACGCTATCAAATAGTGCAAGCATTGGCTTTACGTAAATCTTTGTCGGTGTTAAAAGTGTTTCGCCGATTGACTTACCGCCAAGCTCTGCAACTGGTGTTTTAATGTCTGCATTTTCAACATCAAACACCTTTCTTACCAATGAGAAACCGTTTGAGTGAACACCGCTTGATGGAAGAGCGATAATAACGTCGCCTTCTTCAATCTTTGAATTGTCAAGCACCTTTGATTTATCAACAACACCAACAGAGAAACCTGCTAAGTCATATTCATCAATCGGATAGAAGCCAGGCATTTCAGCAGTTTCACCGCCGATAAGTTCGCAACCTGACTGCACGCAACCTTCTGCGATACCTGAAACGATTTCTGCAATCTTTTCAGGATAGTTCTTTCCGCAAGCTATGTAGTCCAGGAAAAATAGTGGCTTTGCACCTACACATATAATGTCATTAACACACATAGCAACGCAGTCGATACCAACTGTGTCGTGCTTGTCCATCAAAAATGCCATCTTAAGCTTTGTACCAACGCCGTCAGTACCTGATACCAAACATGGTTTTTCAAGACCTGTCATATCAAGTTCAAAAAGACCGCCAAATCCACCGATATCGGAAGCCTTTCCGTTTATCATAGTTCTTGCAATGTGCTGTTTCATAAGTTCAACAGCCTTGTATCCGGCAGTAATATCAACACCTGCCGCTTTGTATGTTTCGCTAAAGCTCTTTTCCACTTTTATGTCCTCCTTAGTTATTGTACTTTTCTTCTATGTTCTTATTTTTTTCTAAAACTTTTTCGTAGCCAGTTTTTCTCTGGTTTGCAAGTTTTTCAGAAAGAGAGGCATCTTCTACCGCTAAAATCTGAATTGCTAAAAGTGCTGCATTTTGTGCACCATTTACGCCAACTGTTGCAACAGGTATTCCCGGAGGCATCATTACTGTTGATAGTAGTGCGTCCATTCCGTCAAAAGCCGCAGCTTTAACCGGAATACCTATAACAGGAAGCAAGGTATTTGCAGCTATTGCACCGGCAAGATGCGCAGCCATACCTGCAGCTGCGATAATAACACCAAAGCCATTTTTTGCAGCATTTTGTGAAAATTCTTTTGATTCTTCAGGGGTTCTGTGAGCAGAATAAACGTGTACCTCGTATGGCACCTCAAATTCCGCCAAAGTGTTGATTGCTTTTTCTACAACAGGCAAATCGCTGTCTGAACCCATAATAATTGCAACCTTTTTCATAAAACCTCTCCTTTCAAATATAAAAAGGCGTACCTATTCTGCTTTTGATAGGTACGCCCAGACGGTCGGCATTAGCCATCCGCTGCTCCCCTGCGGTTACCCGCAAAATCCGTCAGTTACAGCAGATTTTATCACTTAAAATTTTATCATACGGCCAGATAATTGTCAAGCAAATAATCCGCCATTTTGACAATTTTCGTGACTTTGCCACTACCTTTTTACTTTTTTGAATTTGAGTATGTAACTTATGCACATAAGCAGGCATTTTTAGTTCATTTTCAGCACCGATTTTACTATTCCTGATAGAATTTTTGGCATCTTAAATACAACAACTTTCATATAACACCTATTATCTTTCTGCCTGCATATTTTTCCTTGTATTTCGCAGGCACAAAATACAAGACTCGGCTTCAGAACCTAAACAGGCAACAATAGGCTATCAAAACAATCAAAACTGTTTCTATGACCGCCACAAGATATATCGGAAACACCATTCCACAGATTATTCCGACACAAAACATAAGCGCGGCAAGCCCTATAGCCTTGCACCCTAATTTAAACATTCTAAACACCTCTTTTTTATACCATACTATATGATATGCCACGCCGAAATTTTGGTGAAAACTTTTGGCAAAGGTCTTGTTTTTTTATTAGGGATGCTGTATAATAGCAGGTGTTGTTAATTTACATTTTGGGAGGATGTTAAAATGGCAGAATTCTTGGAAATACTTATGATAGTAAGCTTTGGTATTTCGTGGCCACTTAATGTTATAAAGTCGTATAAATCACGTACAACTAAAGGTAAAAGCATTGCATTTTTGCTACTAATCTTCTTTGGTTACATAGCAGGTATTTCTTCAAAGCTTGTAAATGCTGATTATATGGCAAATATCGCAGCAAAATGGTATGTTCTTTTCTTCTATGTTTTAAACTTCATTATGGTTGGAACAGACCTTCTTATGTATGTTAGAAACTACCGCCTTGATAAGAAAACCGGCGTTCTTTAATACATACGGAGATGTACCCAAGTGGTTGAAGGGTCCGCACTCGAAAGCTTCTACACCTAACGGAACTCCCGTAGCCCGAAACCCTTGATTTTATGCGGTTTCTGTAATTTTGTTTTTAACTAACTTTTGCTTGTTTTGCCCTG
>JAFUJN010000056.1 GCA_017468095.1 Clostridia bacterium | reverse complement strand
TACTCTATTTAAGAAGCTTTTTTCAGGTACTTAAATTAACCGATATTATTGACATATTTTTAATTGCTTTAATCGTATATCAGCTTTTGAAAGTCTTAAAGGAAACCCGTGCAATGCAACTTGTTAAGGGCATTTTCCTTTTATTTTTGATACTTCAGATAAGCTCCTGGGCGCATCTTACTACCTTAAACTATCTTTTGCGTAACGCCATGCAGGTGGGAATGTTCGCTATTGTAGTAATCTTTCAGCCGGAGCTTCGAAACCTTTTAGAAAAAATGGGTCGTTCAAACGTAGGAAAGCTTATTGACGTTGCAACCGGTAAAATATCGGGCGACGATGACGACTATGCCGTTTCAGAAATTGTTACGGCAAGTGCCAATATGTCATCCACAAAAACTGGTGCTTTAATCGTAATTGAAAGAGAAACAAAGCTTGGCGATGTTATCAGAACAGGAACACTTTTGGATGCAGAAGTAAGCAGTGCACTTTTGGAAAACATCTTCTTCCCGAAAACTCCGCTCCATGACGGCGCAGTTATTATCCGTGGCGACAGAATCCACACAGCAGGATGCTTTTTGCCACTAACTTCAAACACTAACCTTTCACGTGATTTGGGAACACGCCATCGTGCAGCTCTTGGAATATCCGAAGCGTCCGACGCTATTGTGGTTGTTGTAAGTGAAGAAACAGGAAAGATTTCTATTGCGATTAACGGAAGCCTTACACGAAATCTTACAGAGGCAAGCCTTAAAACTGCTCTCGGCAAGGCTTTGGCAAAGAAAACGGACCGTGTCAGACCAAGATTCTGGAGGAGTGCAAAATGAAGATGATTAAAGATAAAAAGTTACTTCTTAAAATTTTCTCCACACTTATCGCCATTGTTCTTTGGTTTGCAATAACATATACCGAAGACCCTGCAGTAAGCCAGCACGTAACAAATATAAATGCTGTTTTTTCAGGAGAAGCCCAGCTTCGCGAACGTGGTCTTACCGTGGTGAATAAGGACGAGCTTCCTGCTTTTTCTGCCGTAATCCGCGGAAACAGAAGCAAGGTAATCTCATCCCTTGGCGTTGTTTCAGCTCATATAGATGTTTCAAACATCCACGACGTTGGAACTCACGAAGTTTTGGTACATTACAGCTATCCGCAGGATATAGTTACCCTTACCAAAACAAAGGTTTCTGCAGTTTCGATAAAGGTAGAAAAAATTCTTTCCCGTGATGTTCCGATAAAAATTGAAGCGGACACAAGCGGAAGAGACACCGACCGATTAGTAGCTGTTGAGAGCAAGACCGAAAGCCTGACAGTTCGCGGTGCACAAAGCGTTGTTGAGAAAATCGCATACGCAAAAGCTATTATAGATGCATCAGAAATTACCGTTAACGGTGAAATGAACTATGCGTACAAGCTATATGACGAAGATGACAATGTTTTAAGCGAAAAGAATATTATTTCAAAAAGCCAGAGTACTGTTTTAGTAACAGGAACAGTTTATAAAAAAGCGGTTCTTCCTGTAAAGGTTGTGCTTTCAGACAGTCTTAAGGAAAACTATTCTTTAAAGGTTAAAAAACAAAGCGTGGAAAGCCTTACTGTAGGAATTCCTGATAATTCTTCTGTAACTGAGCTTTATGCGGTTTTGGACAACAATGCCACAAGAGCGCGCAGCCCTATCACGGTTGACATTCAAATCCCAGATGGCGTTTACTGTCCTTTAGAAGACTTATCCGTTACTGTGGAATTTGAACTTCTTCCAAGAACAGTACACGAGCTTGAAGTTTCAGTTACCGCTGAAAACGCACCTGAAGGACGAGAAGTCAGCATCAATCCTGAAAAGATAAAGGTTTCAGTAAAATGTGCAAAGGATGATGCTGTGGCAAGCAAAATTTCTGCCACTATCGATGCATCAGAATTAAATGACGAAGAAAAAACTGTTGACGTGAATGTTGCGGCAGTTGAAAATATGGACATCATCGGCAAATATACCGTAACTGCCAAGTTACGATAACAGAAAGGACAAACATACTATGCCAGACGTAATAGTAAGAGGACAAAGCACCGACGGTGCTATACGAATTTTTGTAGCAGTAACCACCGATATGGTAAACGATGCACAGAAAATTCATAATACATTCCCTGTGGCAACTGCGGCTTTAGGAAGAACCCTGACCGCCGCTGCTATTATGGGACAAGGTCTTAAAAATGATACAGATTCTATAACAATACAGTTCCGTGGCGATGGCCCGCTTGGAAATATGGTTGCTGTAACCGATAACTTGTCACGAGTTCGCGGTTATGTTGTTAATCCATTTGTTGATATTCCTTTAAATAAAGCCGGTAAGCTTGACGTTGGCGGCGCTGTTGGTCAGGGTTATCTTAACGTGATCCGTGATTTAAGCCTTAAAGAGCCATACTCAGGTCAGGTTCCAATTATGAGCGGTGAAATTGCGGAGGATTTGACATATTACTTCGCAAAATCAGACCAGATACCGACCGCTATGGGCCTTGGCGTATTGGTGAATCCTGACAACACTGCATCAGTTGCAGGCGGATTTATGATTCAGCTTATGCCTGAAGCAACCGAAGAAGTTGCTGGCATTATTGAGGACAGAATGGCGGAAGTCCCACCTATTACCACAATGTTAAAAGACGGAATGACCCCTGAGGATATTCTGTTCTATTTGACTGAGGGATTTTCTATGATAATGCAAAATGAGACCGTAACACCAAAATATGAGTGCAAGTGCTCAAAAACACGTATGGAACGTGCGGTTATCTCTATTGGCAAGGAAGAACTCCGCAAAATTATTGACGAAGACGGAAAGTGCGAAGTTGAATGCCAGTTCTGTAACAATAAGTATGTCTTCTCAAAGGAAGAACTTTTGGAGATGTACGAAAAAGCAAAATAATGCCTATGCCCTGATTTTGTGCGCCTTACAGAATCAGGGTTTCTTAAAATATTCACCTTTTAGGAGGTACAAAAATGAAAAAAGTACTCGCTTTACTGCTCCTTTCGGCTTTGTTTGCTGTTTCTGCAAATGCACAATTTGAAAGCTATGTGGAAACTGCAAAAAAGGACGGTATTATTTTAGGTGACGAATACGGCAATGTCAATGCCGAGAAACTGGTAACACGCGGCGAATTTGCGGTTATTCTCACAAAGTTCCTAAACCTTTCCGGCGGAGTTAACACATTTTCTGATGTTACGCCTCATGACTGGTTTGCAGGCGCAATGGCTGCTGCCAATCACCACTCCCTTATTGTTGGTGATGAATACGGCAACGCTAAGCCTTATGACAACATAACCCGTCAGGATGCCGTCTGTGTAATCGGCAGATATTATGGAGCAAAAAGCCAAAACTTTGATCTTTCGCAGGATGTATCAGATTATGCAAAAGAGTATTGGGCATATGCCGTAGCAAACGGCCTTTTGGCAAAGGATGTACCGCACGAGCACATAACAAAAGGCGAAATTCTTGCTCTTTTATATGACTATGACGAAAAAGATGACTCAGTTGTAAGATTCAGACCGGGATACCCAAAAATTTCACAGGAGTATGGGGTTTTTGGCCATATCAATATTGAAGTATGCACCAACAGACCGGCTAAAATTTATTATGTAGCTGTGGAAGAAAACCTGCCACACCCTGAAATCAATATACCTTTATGCGAAACTACAGATGATGTTATTACCGCTTCAATTAAGGTGGATATGGGCAAAAACTATGACATTTATCTGCTTGCAATAGATAACGACGGCATCTCAAGCAGGATATCTGTTATAAATGGAGCACGAGCTTTTGCCATTGACTCAGGTGACGGTTCAAAATCTTCTCCGTTTATGATAAACACACAAGAACAGCTTGCTCAGATTTCTCTGATTTCCGACAAGTTCTACCGCTTGGGTCAGGATATTCTCTTAGACAAAAACTGGGTACCTGTTTCCAACTTTACCGGTGTTCTGGACGGTAACGGCTACACAATCAGCGGTCTTCACCTGTCGGACAAAAACCATGCAGGGCTAATTTCAAATATGACCGGAACAGTTAGGAATCTTACAGTTTACGGCGATATTCAAGCCGGCAAGGTTGCAGGTATAATTGCAGGCGAAAACAGCGGTACAATCGAAAACTGCGTCGCTGCCGGAACAATTTCTGTTAATACCGACTATGCAGGTGGCATTTGCGGAAAGAACTATGGCACGGTTAAGAATTGCCTTTCTTCCCTTTATTCCATAACTTCCGGCTCCTTTGCAGGTGGTATTTGTGGTGGAAACTTTGGAGTCTTGCAGGATTGCCTTGCAGCATCCAACGTGGTTGTTTCCGATATGTATGCAGGCGGAATTGCCGGCGTGAATAACGGCGGAACTATCGAAAAGTGCGTCAGCGCTTGTATGACTGTTCACGATGTTCTTACTTTAAACAGCGGAAGAATTACTACTAACAAAAATGACGGTTTTCTTGACATTAACTACTTCTATTTAGGTGCAATATACGATGATTTTTATGAAGAGCCATCTGACTATTCACAAAACGGTTATGATGCAAGCTGGGAAAATCTTCGGGATCTGGATTTTTACAAAAGTCTTGGTTGGGATACATCAAAATGGCGACTTTCATCAAATGGATTCCGTTTGATTTATCCAAGATCAGCCGATGCCCCTATCCTTAATCCTGGTGAAACCATTTACTTCCCGAAACCTATTAAAACTGCAGAAGGGCTTAGGAATATTGATAAAAACCCATCTGGGCACTATATTCTCGCAAGCGATATTCATATGACGCTTCCGTGGAAAATCATTTGTGCAACCGACGGTTTTTCCGGCACATTTGATGGCGATGGCCACACGATTTATGACCTTAACCTTAACACTCAGAGCGGATTTTTCTCAAATATCACAGGCGGAACAATTAAGAACCTTACTCTTAAAAATGTGACTTCTGCAGCCGACGGTGTTAGCGGTATCCTTACAGCCTGCAACTATGGTTATATAGATAACTGCAAAATCTACGGCAAGATTCAAACAAGAAAAGCCGGACATATCGGCTCTTTTGCAGGCCTTAATCACGGTGCCATTACAAATTGCGACGCCTATGTGGATATTATAAACACTAACTCCAACTCCACAGTCGGTGGCATCAGCGCTGAAAGCGACGGCGTAATATTTGGTACTACATACCACGGCAAAATAGAGGCAGACGGCGAAAACACGGTAATCGGTGGCATCGTAGGTTATGAAACCGGTGGATATGTCAGCGACTGCTATGCGTATATGACCTTGTCAGCTACGCCAAAATTTGGCTATATTGGCGGTGTCTGCGGTATGGCGGAAGGCTCACAAATTTACAAATGTGCCTCCGGTGGAAATATTGTCAGCGATGCCGAAAACATAATTTATGCCGGCGGTATATGCGCACTTATCCAAAACGCCACACTTTATAACTGCTATTCCTTGTCAGAAATTCATGCCTTTGCTAAAAACGGATATGTTGGCGGAATTTGCGGTTGTAACTCCGGCTCGATTATACAAAACACATACTCCGCTGCAAATATTTTCTCAGGAGAAAACGTTATAGTCGGCGGTATTTGTGGCTTCTCCGAAATCGGATTTATTATGCAGAACGTAGCCCTTAATCCTGCTATAAACGGCGGAAAAAATATTGGTGCAGTCTTTGGTGGTAGCGATATAAGTGAAATTATGGACAACTATTCCTGCGAACGAACTCGCATAAACTCTCAGCTTATTGCAAGTAGCGAGAAAAACGGAACAGTTAAAAATATTGAAACCTTGAAGAATATAGACTTCTTCCTGACTCCACTTTCCGAGGACGGAGTTCTGGGCTGGCCAAGCATTGATCTTGGCGATGATGTATGGCAAAAAGGCGAAGGCTCCTATCCTTTCCCTGTTTTGTCAGGTGTCAAGTCACAAGCAACAAAAACTCCAATATACAAATAAAAAAATACGCCTTTTAAGGCGTATTTTTTGTTACTGCTTTTTGAAGCTCCACCACCACAAGCGGTACTGCTGACAGAATTCCCACTACCAGCCAGCCCATACTTGATAGCGGGCAGACCTTGAATACTCCTGCAAAAGCAGGCACGGATACTACCAGAATTTGCATTATGATTCCAATCATTAAAGAGAAGATAAGCAGTTTGTTCTCAAAAAATCTGCTGTTTAAAACCGATTTATCGCTTCGCATATTAAAGGCGTGGAAAAGCTGTGATACTGACAAGACGCAGAATGCCATTGTTCTTGCCATATCCACATTATGACCGCTTAAAACATTAAATCCTAAGGAGTACGCCAAAAGCGCAAGGCCTCCGATAACACCGCCCTCAAGGCAAATCAGCGTCCAAAGTCCGTCAGCAAAAAGTCCCTTTTTCGGGTCTCTTGGTTTTTGGTCCATTATACTCCTGTCAACAGGGTCAAGCCCCAAGGCAATAGCAGGCAAGGAATCGGTAACAAGGTTTACCCACAAAAGCTGGATTGCCACAAGTGGCGGTTCCCAGCCAAAAACAATGCCCATAAATATGGTCATAACTTCGCCGATGTTTGATGAAAGAAGAAACTGTATGGATTTTTTTATGTTCTCAAAAATTCCTCTGCCTTCTTTTACCGCCGATACAATGGTTGCAAAATTGTCATCTGCAAGGACAAGGTCGGATGCTTCTTTTGCAACATCCGTACCGCGTTTTCCCATACTGCAACCAATGTCGGATGCCTTTAAGGCAGGCGCATCATTAACACCGTCCCCCGTCATTGCCACGATTTCGCCTTGTTTTTTAAACGCCTTAACAATCCGCATTTTGTCAGCCGGCGTCACCCTTGCAAATATTCTGTACTCGCATATTTCCTTATCCGTTTTGGCAGGCAGTTCTTCCCCAAGGATTGCCTTTCCTTTAATTCCCACCGTTTTGGCGATGGCTTTTGCTGTAATTTTATTGTCTCCCGTTATCATTACCGGCTTGATTCCGGCACGAGTGCACTCTAAAACAGCCCTTGAAACCTCCGGTCTTGGCGGATCCATCATTCCAATCAGACCCACAAAAACAAGCTCATTTTCGCTTATTGCCGAAAGCTTTGTATCGCGATATGCAACGGCAATTACGCGAAGCGCATCATTTGCCATTTTTTCAACTTCATCAAGAATTTCCCTTGCCCTTTTGCTCCCAAGGCTATGTATCTCGCCATTTTCAATAATATGAGTACACTTTTTAAGAAGAACTTCCGCCGCACCTTTAGTTATGATACGCTTTTCGCCATAATATGGCACCATAACGCTCATAAGCTTACGCTCCGAATCAAATGGAAATTCGCAAATTCGGGTGCTTGTGTACTTTTTTATACCCATTTCTTCGCACTTTTCGATAATAGCCTTTTCGGTAGGATTTCCATCATCGTCACAGCACAGAATTGCCAGTTCAAAAAGTTGCTCTTCATCTTCAGCCATAGCCTTTGTAACCGTCATTCTGTTTTGGGTTAAAGTCCCCGTTTTATCGGCGCAAATAACTGTGGCTCCACCTAAAACTTCCACCGCCGACAAATGCTTCACTATGGCGTTTTTCTTCGCCATTTTTTGCACACCCATGGCAAGAACTATGGTTACAATAGCAGGAAGCCCTTCTGGAATTGCCGCAACCGCAAGGCTTACCGATGTTAAAAACATTGAAAAGGGCGGAATTCTTTTCAGGATGCCCAAAACAAAAATAACACCGCAAATTACAAGAGCTCCTATGCTTAAAATCTTCCCTGTTTCAGCAAGTTTTTTCTGCAATGGTGTAGGTTCTTCATTTTCTGTCCCCAACATGGCAGCTATCTTTCCTGTTTCGGTTTCCATACCAATAGCAGTTACAATAGCTTCACCTTTACCGATAATGATATTGGTTGATGCAAACACCATATTTTTTCGCTCGGCTAAGGGTGTATGCTCGCAGAGTACGCAGTCCGCATCCTTTAAAACCGGCATAGCTTCGCCGGTTAGCGCCGATTCGTCCGCTTCCATGCAGGTGCTTTTTATAATCCTTGCATCTGCGCTTACTCTGTCACCTGCACACAGCAAAAGAGTGTCCCCAATTTTCACATCCTGTGCATCAATGGTCATTTCCCGTCCATTCCGACGGATTTTTGCCGTTGGTGCAGACATCTGTTTAAGCGCTTCTAGTGCATTATCCGCTCGGCTTTCTTCTATTACCCCAATCACCGCATTTAAAACCACAATAACAAGAATTATAATAGGGTCAATAAAGTCGCCATCTCCGCTTACAATGGATATTGCAAAGGAAATTGCAGCGGCGGCAAGCAGTACCAATATCATAAAATCCGAAAATTGCGTG
Source organism: Clostridia bacterium (assembly GCA_017468095.1). Classification (GTDB taxonomy): domain Bacteria; phylum Bacillota; class Clostridia; order UBA1381; family UBA1381; genus UBA1738. The sequence goes on along the minus strand of JAFUJN010000056.1, from coordinate 7,077 downwards.
GCAAAACGCGACAGGATGCTCTTTTTCTTTGTAATATCAAGGCGATTTTTTCCGCCTGTCCCTTTCTTTAAGGCAATTTGGCGGATAGCTTCTTCTTTTGACATACTATGAAAATTCATTACATCAGTCCTTTTTCCTATTCTTACTACCATAATTATGATTTTCCTATATTTTTATGAAAAACTTTTATGTCCCCTATTGATTTTTCCATAATTTGTGCTATAATATTATTAAACATTTATGTCCCCAACATTTTTTAAGAGGTGATTTTATGGCAAGAACCGGCAGAACCCCAAGCAAAATGGGAATTTACCATGTGTTGCTTCGCGGTATGAACGAACTTTTTATCGATGACAAAGATTTCGGCGAATTTACAGCTATTCTAAAGAAATATGCAGGCCTTGGTACTTTAAAGGTTTTTTCTTATACGCTCTTAAAAAACAGAGTTCATCTTGTTGTGGGCGTTCCATCCGGAATAGGAATTGCTCTAAAGCCTCTTTGCACAAGCTATGCAAGATATTTTAACCGTACATATCAAAGAGAGGGCAAGCTTTTCTATGACCGCCTAAAGAGTGAGCCTATAAATTCTGAGGCTGAGCTTAGGAATGTGGTTGCCTTTGTAAACTCAATAAGCGAATCTGTCGGCGAAAATTATCCGTATTCTTCCATCTCTGATAATGGAAGAGAAATATGTGTCCCTGGAATACTTTCTCAAAGAGAGCTTCTGTCTACTGCAGTTTCTGAAATGTTCATAGAAGATTATGATTGTCTTTCAAAGGAAGAAATCGGGCAATATATTTATGCACTTTGTGGTGTTATGCCGGATAGCTTCAATTCTCTTTCAGCGCAGGAACAAAAGGATGCACTTTCAAAGCTTACAAATAAGCGCTGGATTGCTAAAAATAAGCTATATGATATTTTAGATATCAATAGACCACGCACCGCATCGAGTCAACCTGTTAAAAAGACTACACCTGGAAGGGATCAGGGGCTTAGCGTTTGGCTTTTATAGTCAAAAACTCTTTTGTGTCCCTTTTGTGACTTGCTATATAGAACCCTATCATCTAAAGGAGATGAATTTAATATGAATAAGCTCAAATATTCTGTCCCTGGGCAAATGCTTCTTATGATTAAAAATCATTTTACCGTATCCGTTGTGTTTATGATATTTTTTCTTATGACTGCATCAATGCAAAAAGGAGTTTTTAATACACTTTTTGGGGTTTTGGGATTTTTAGGATATTTTCTTTCGATATATGCATATAGCGGAACAGCTTTAAGGAATGACAAGTTGACCGTCAGCCCTCTTACTCCAAAACCATTAAAAGGACTTTTGCTCCCTGCTTTTTTGACTATTGCAAACGTGATTGTTATCCTTTTATATAAATTAGCTTGGATAGCAGGCTCGGATGGCAAAAGTATGACAGAAATCTGGAGTCTTATACTAAACATTATCTCACTTTTGTGGGTTGCACCTTATCAGCCACTTCTTGGTATGGCATACGGCCATATTGAGCTACAAGGCTACTTGATAATATTTGTAACTCCGTTTATCGCATCCACTCTTGGCTACTTTGCCGCATACAAAGGCTTCGACCTTTCCGCAAAGGTTCACGGCTTTGCCTACGAAAAGAAAAAGGACAAAGATAAAGACGAATTTTAAAAAAACTGCTTTTTTAATAAAGCAGTTTTTTCTTGCAATTTTGTTTATCAAAAATATTGCTATATATAATAGGAAGAAACTCAGGCAAAAAATACAAATATAAGCATTCCAAGGCTTAAAAATATTGCGCCCAAAGACAGCGCCAGCACCGTTTTCGGCTTTTTTTCTTCACGTACTTTTTGCGCCTTTTTATCCATATATTTTTCAACCACTTTTTCCGCTTCCCGAATCACCGCAGAATCCCCATCAGGTGCGGAGTCCTTTAAAATCAGTATGGCTTGTTCAATATTTTCGGAATTTACGTTTTTTAGTATCAAAACTCTGCGAGTAGTATTTTTCATTCAAAAATCCCCTTTCAATCCTTATATATTAGTACCCTGTTTTAATATTTTTTTAATACTATTCATTTTCTTCTATTATGTCCAAAAACTGGCTGTTTAATACTCTTTTTCCCCTATTTTTAGCGGATTTTTTAATAAAAAAATGGGAAATTTAAGCAAATTCAAAATTTTTCCTTTCCTATTTTTTGGGCTATTTTTTATGCATTATGCACAAAAAAAGCTTATTTTTATGTCAAAAAATTTGCTTTGCTTAGGGCAAATGCAACAATTTTGTAATAAAATGCTTGACTCTGGCGTAATATGATTATATAATGGGCGGGAAGGTATAGGAGGATATAAAAATGTTTTTTAATAAAAAAAGCAGTAAGAAAGCTACTATGCTTACAAAATTTACTGCCGTATTTATGTCAGCAGTCATCTTCAGCCTGCTTACCGGTGCTGTGACAGACCGCCAGATCAAGGACGTTAGCCTTGTTATGGTCGATGCATTTGCTGATAGCGAGAAAACAACCGAACTGACTACCAGACAAACAACCGTTTCTGAATTTTTAGCGGAAAATAATGTGGAGCTTGGCGAATTTGACAGGCTTAGTATGCTTATGGAGGACGAACTCTATGACGAAGCAAGGCTTGTTATAAGAAAGGGCCGCAATTTTACGCTGAACATTGACGGAAACATTGAAATTATTACAACAACTAAAAAGACAATCAGGGAAGCCTTTGAAGAAGCAGGGGTTTCGGTCAGTAGCGCAGACAGAGTTGAGCCGGGGCTTGACTCAAATGTGGAAGAAGATATGAACGTCAGCGTTTTCAGGGTTTCAAACGAAATTATAACTGTAGACACTGAAATTCCGTTTAAGAGTCGCGAAGTTTCGGACTCAAGCCTTGCCAAAGGCAAAACAGCGGTTAAGGTCCGCGGTGTAAACGGCCTAAAGCGTACTACTTACAGTATCACCACAGAAAACGGCGTTGAAACAAAGCGTGAAGTTATTAGCGAAACTACACTTCGTGAGCCGACAACCCGCGTAATTGCAGTGGGCACAAAGGCTGTGGCAAAAAGCTCAGGTGGAACAAAAACTGTCACCACAAATGCAGGGCAGACCCTTAGTTATTCAAAGAAGCTCACCGTTTCAGCAACTGCTTACACAGCTGCATCAGGAAAGAAGACTGCATCAGGACGTGTTGCACAGTATGGCGTTATCGCCGTTGACCCAAAAGTTATTCCCCTTGGAACAAAGCTTTATGTTGAGTCAACTGATGACGGAAAGTCATGGCAATATGGCTACTGCGTTGCAGGAGACACCGGCGGCGCAATTAAGGGCAATAAAATTGACTTGTTCTTCAATTCCAGAAGCGAATGCTTGCAATTTGGACGAAGAAGTGCTATAGTATATGTATTGAATTAGTATGAGGATGATTTAATCATCCTCATTTTTTATAAAGCGAGGATTTTTTATGGAATTAACATCTCCAAAAGTGATAAAACAAATAGCGGAGCAGTTTGACTTCGGGTTTTCTAAAGGTCTTGGCCAGAATTTCCTTTTAGACCCACAGGTTTTGGACAAAATTGCAGACGCTGCCGATATTGACGACGGTGTTCTTGAAGTAGGGCCGGGGTTTGGCGTCCTGACCAAGCGTCTTTGCGAAACAGGAAAGAAAGTTGTTTCGGTTGAAATTGACAAGCGCCTGATTCCTGTCCTTGATTTCACTCTTGCCGAGTTTGACAACGTGAAAATCATCGAAAAGGATATTTTGAAAACCGACGTTAAAGCACTTATTGACGAAGAATTTGACGGCAAAAGAATCAGCGTTGCCGCCAATCTTCCCTACTATATCACAACACCAATTATCACAAAGCTTATAGAGGAAAAACTTCCTATCAAGAATATTGTAGTTATGGTGCAAAAAGAAGTTGCTGAGCGAATTGCGGCAAAGCCTGGCAAAAAGGATTACGGCGCAATCAGCGTTCTTTGCCAGTATTACACAAATCCGCGTCTTGTGACCATTGTTCCAAAGGGTAGCTTCTACCCTGCTCCAAAGGTAGATTCTGCGGTGCTTTGCATGGAGGTTCAGGACAAGCCGAATGTGGAAGTTTTAGACGAAAAGTTGTTCTTTAAGGTTGTGAAATCGGCATTTGCCCAAAGAAGAAAGACCCTTTTAAATTGCCTTTCAACAGGTTTTTCCTGCCCAAAGGAGGCTCTATCCGAATTGCTTCTTGGCATAGGCATCGAACCTACCGTTCGTGGTGAAAAGCTTGGGCTTTCGGAGTTTGCAAAAATCGCTGATGCCTTAAAAACACAAGGCCTTGCTTAAAAATATTGATTTTTATGCTGTAAATCGTTGTATTTACAGCATATTTTTTGGTAATTTTATGTAAATTTTTAAAAATGTCAAAAAAATAACAGAATAGGACTTGAATATTTTGCATTTTTGATGTAAAATATAGTAGAATAAGCAAGGAATGGATTTTTCTTGTTTAAATTATATGTATTGGAGGAATTTTAACATGGCAGTTAAAGTTGCAATTAACGGTTTTGGTCGTATCGGTCGTTTGGCATTCCGTCAGATGTTCGGTGCAGAAGGATACGAAGTTGTTGCTATCAACGACTTAACAGATCCAAAAATGCTTGCTAATCTTTTGAAGTATGACACAGCTCAGGGTGGCTACTGTGGTACAATCGGCGAAGGTCTTCACACAGTTGAAGCTGGCGAAGGTTCAATCACAGTTGACGGCAAGAAGATTACAATCTATGCTGAAAAAGATGCAAAAGATCTTCCTTGGGGAGAACTTGGAGTAGACGTTGTTCTTGAATGTACAGGTTTCTACTGCTCAAAAGAAAAGTCACAGGCTCACATTGACGCCGGTGCAAAGAAGGTAGTTATTTCAGCTCCAGCTGGTAACGATCTTCCAACAGTTGTTTTCAGCGTAAACGAAAACATCCTAACAGCTGATGATACAATCATTTCAGCAGCTTCATGTACAACAAACTGCTTAGCTCCTATGGCTAAGGCTCTTAACGATTACGCACCAATTCAGGCTGGTATCATGTCAACAATCCACGCTTACACAGGCGACCAGATGATTCTTGACGGTCCACACAGAAAGGGTGACCTTCGTCGTGCAAGAGCAGGTGCTGCAAACATCGTTCCTAACTCAACAGGTGCTGCAAAGGCTATCGGTCTTGTAATTCCTGAACTAAACGGTAAGCTTATCGGTTCAGCTCAGAGAGTTCCAGTTCCAACAGGTTCAACAACAATCCTTACAGCTGTTGTTAAGGGCTCAGACGTTACTGTTGAAGGCATCAACGCAGCTATGAAGGCAGCAGCTTCAGAAAGCTTCGGCTACAATGAAGACGAAATCGTTTCTTCAGACGTTAGCGGTATGAGATACGGTTCACTATTTGATGCTACTCAGACAATGGTCTCAGAGGTATCTGATGACCTTTACGAAGTTCAGGTTGTTTCTTGGTATGACAACGAAAACTCATACACAAGCCAGATGGTTAGAACAATTAAGTACTTCGCAGAACTTAACTAAGTTAATGCATTTTAAAACCCGACTCGAAAGAGTCGGGTTTTTGTTTATTTATTTTGCGGATAAATAACGGGGATGTTTTTTTCTTGAAAGTACTTTACTGTATCTTCATCATAAATTGTATAAAATAAGACGCTTTTTCTATATCTAAATTCAAATTCTATATTTCCACCACTAAAGGTTTCAAAGTCTTCACAAATTTTAGTCAAATATATAATAGAATAACAATTCTCGCCATTGGAGTTTGTCAAAAAATTCAAGTCAATACTCCTTATGAAACAGTTCAGATACTGGGATTTTAATATCAAAATTCCAGCAATATCGTTAATGTTGTAATATTTTTTTCTGAACACCTTTAGAAAAAGCTTATCACCATCAATATACAATCCTTGTCCTTTAGATAATTTATAAATGGCAACCACCAACAATTCCACCAACGCAACAACCACTACCAACATTAAAATAACAGATATGTATCTCCTGAAATCTTTTGCTATAAAGGCTAACAGAAGTGCTGCTATCACAACCCACACTCTTGAATTATGCCTTATTTCTTTAAAAAGCTCGGGTGTTCCTTTCGTATGAAGAGTTTCATAATTCCTCCTTGCTTTTTCTATCTTTTGCTGTGTTAATTGAAGAAATCAATAATTTTCTTATTGTTCCACATTTATTATATATTTCTTTGGCATTTTCCCTGTCAAACAAGTCGGATTTGACAAAAAGCTCAAGCCAATACTCTGTTTCATAGCACTCCTTCAATGCTATTTGTAATTTAGAAATAAAATCGTTTTTACTCTGGGCATAATTCGCCTCGTGAATATTAGCCCCAATTGATGTCCCGCTACGCTCAAGCTGATTAGTAAGAGAGTAATGACCCTTTATGCTTTCACACAATTTGATTATCTTAACAGAAAAATCTACTGATAAGTTTCGTAACTTTGATTCAGCCATATATATCAACTCCTTGAAAGCATTATAGCATAAATTTTACAATTTGTCTATTAGTGAAATATCTCACTACGTTCGATGTGAAATGATTTACTTGCGTAAATTGTGAAATAGAAAGCTTTCGCTTTCTGTGAAATGAAATAAATCCACATTCGCGTAGCGAATATTTCACACACCGCAGGTGTATTTCACGTGCAAAGCACATTTCACAAATCCTGAAAGGATTTATTTCGTTGAAAAAAGCACTTCCGAAGAAGTGCTTTTTTCTGGTGCCGCTGGTCGGGGTCGAACCGACACGGTATTACTACCACGAGATTTTGAGTCTCGCACGTCTGCCAATTCCATCACAGCGGCAAATTTAACTGCCTATCTATTATATACCATTTTATCCCCTTTGTCAATCAAAATTTTAAGGGGCCGTAATTTTTTTAACGCAATTTTTTCATTTCGTAACAATTTCGGGCACATTTAACCCGTTTTTTATTAAAAAATCTTAATTTTTACAATTTTTATTTTAATTAAAAACCGCATAACCACGCCATTTTCCCCTTTTAAACTTGTCTAAATTTTAAAAAATTGTTAAAAAAGTT